>NZ_JBMNDR010000007.1:0-153414 GCF_052543235.1 Streptomyces sp. SAS_272
CCCCCCCCCCCCCCCACCACCGCAGATCCTCGGTCTCACCCGAGTCGGGTTCCGAGGTGCGGAAGGGATCCGGCTACTCCGTCTCCCACCGCGTCAGTGCGCTCGCCGGTGCGCTCTCAGGTGAGGGTGATCGAGGTGGCGACGGAGGCGCTGATGGCGGTGCCGATGGAGACGCCGGTCCAGAAGCCGGGGGCCTCGAGGGTCTCGAGCTCCTGCATCTCCAGCTCGACGAGCTCGGCGTTCTCGATGGCGCCCAGGTTCTCAGCCATGGTGGTGTCCTCTCAGAGGTGTTCTACGGGTTGGATTGGTGCGGGTGGTGCGGGTGGTGCGGGTGGTGCGGCTCAGGTGAGGGTGACGGAGACGCCGACCGAGACGCCGACGGAGAAGGCGGCGCTGATGGTGCCCCAGCCCGGAGCCTCCAGCGCCTCCAGCTCCTGCATCTCCAGCTCGACCAGGTCGGCGTTGTCGAAGGACTCGACGGTGCCCGGGTTCTCGTTCATGTCGGTTGCCTCTCTCGGTGGTTCGACTGCTGTCGGGACGGTGCGGAACGGAACGGAACGGATCAGGTCAGCGTGATCGAGACACCGACCGAGACACCGGCGGAGAAGACGGCGCTGATGGTGCCCCAGCCCGGAGCCTCCAGCGCCTCCAGCTCCTGCATCTCCAGCTCGACCAGGTCGGCGTTGTCGAAGCTCTCGACGGTGCCGGGGTTCTCGCTCATGTCAGTTGCCTCTCTCGGCTGTTGCGGCGGATGTGGTGCGTGCTGACCCGGGGTTCCGGGGTTCCCCCGGCTGCCACGCGGCTTACGGGGCCGTGCGGCAGCCGTCGGGGGGTGTCCTGCCGCGCGCGGGGCACGGCACGGTGGATCGGACGGCCGGAGCCGGCTCGATCAGGTGAGGCTCCAGGCGACGGAGACGATCGAGATGCCGACGCTGACGCCGACGCTGGTGGCCCAGCCCGGGGCCTGCACGGCCTCGAGCTCCTGCATCTCCAGCTCGGTGCCGAGCTCCTGCAGCTCCTGCTCGACCAGCGTGTGCTTCGTCATGACGTTCTCCTTGTGTTCGGTGCGCCCGGCTTCTCCGGGACGCTGTCCGGGGTGTGGTGCGGGTGGTGCTGGTGGTGCGGTGCTCCTCCCGGTCGGCGCTCAGGCCGCCGGAAGGGGTTCGGGGGAGCCGGCCGGGAAGGCGGTCGGCTCGGTGGCCTCGGCGAGGAGCGCGACGACGTCGTCGGCGCTCAACCCGGCGAGGGTGGGAAGTCCGGCGCCCCAGGCGCGCACGCTGCGCAGGGCGACGTGGTGGCGCAGGTGCGGGGCGAGGTGCACGGTGCGGTCGATCCGCCAGCGGTGCATCAGCTGTTCGAGACCGTCGTCGGGCTGTGGCGCGAGCCACGGGGCCCGCTGCCCCAGGCGCTCCCACAGGCGGTGGACGCGGTCGGCGCTGCCGAAGCGGGTGTCTCCCTGGAGGGCCTGCCGCCATACGACCGGCCACAGGGCGGCGACCGCGCGCATCTTGGCCAGGCCCAGCGTGGTGGAGAGCTCGTTGGCGAGGGCCCAGCACTTCACCGCGTAGGGGCTGCGGCCGACGTTGATGGCTCCGCGCTGGCTCTCGGCGCTGAGCCGCGCGACCCGCAGCCGCTCCGGCGCGGGGGCCGGCCGTCCGGCGGCGAGGCGCCGGGCCAGTTCGTCGCCGGCCGTCAGCAGTTCACCCGCCAACTCCTCCACGGCGGCGTCCTGTTCCGGAAGGTCGAGGCTGTCGCTGCTGTACGGGATGACCGTCCTGAAGATCGCTTCGAGGACGCCGTCCAGGACGAGCGGCCCCGGGAGGGTCTCGGTGGCCTCGGGCACCCGGAGAGCGGCACGGGGGCGCAGGCACTCCCCCATCGCGATGCGTTTGCCGTCCTGGTGCGGGAAGCAGGCCACGGGGCCCGCCTCGCTGCCGGTGCCCAGGGTGGTGGGGACCGCGAGGACCTCGGCGTGCTCTCCCTCCGTGAGCGGAAGCGCCACGAGGCCGCTGCGCTGCGCGGAGGTCAGGTAGCGCAGGAGTCCGGGACGTCGGCCGACGGCGGCCGAGAGCTTCGCGAAGTCGAGGGTGCTGCCCCCGCCGACGCCGACGACCAGCTCACCGGGAGAGAACCGCGAGGCGTGGGCCTCCACGGCCCGCATCCCGCCGTCCGCCGGGGTGACCGCCACAGTGGGTGTGAACCCGGCGCGGACGATCTCGGCGGTGACGTTCCGGGTGACGGCGTGGTCGGCCACGGCCGGGTCGGCCAGGACGGTCACGCCGGTGGGGCGCAGTTCCCGCAGCAGTCCGGGAATCCGGTCGTAGGCGTCGAGAGAGACGGGCATGGGGTCAGCTCCTCGCGGCCAGGGAGGTCGCCGGCAGCAGGCTGTCGAGGCCCTCCTCGACACAGGTCATGAGCTCGGCGACCTCGTCGCGGCGGTACGTCAGGGAGGGCACGAGCTGGATGCCGGAGGGTCCGGGGTGGACGAGGGCGCCCGCGTGCCGGATGCGGGTGATGAGGTCGGCGACGTCCGTTCCGGCCAGGGGCCGGCCGTCGGGGTGCGTCAGGTGCAGGGTGCGGAAGCAGCCGACGCCGGTGGCGTGCGTGGCGAGCGGATGCCGCTCGACCAGTTCCGCCAGCCCCTGCTGGAGCCAGGCGGCGACGTCGCGGCCCGCGTTCACCGCGTCGAGGCGCTCCATCTCGGCGATGGTGGCGCTGATCGCGGCGCAGGCGAGTGCGGTCGCGCCCTGGGTCTCGGCGTGGGCGAACACCGTGTCGTGCTCGACGAGGGCCCGGGTCACCCGGTGGGACATCACGAGGGCGGCGGCGGGGCAGGCCCCGTTGGTCAGGCCCTTGGACGTGACGAGCACGTCGGGCAGGCCGGGCCAGCTCTCGGAGGCGAAGTAACTTCCGGTGCGGCCGAAGCCGGTGGCGACCTCGTCGGCGACCAGGAGGAAGCCGTGCTCGTCGCGCAGACGGCCCAGTTCGGCCACGAACGACTCGTCGAGCGGGACGGTTCCGGTGCCGACGACGGGTTCCACCACGACGGCGGCGACCTGGCCGCCGAGGGCGGTCATCAGCCGGCCCAGTTCGGCCGTGTCGTTCGGCGTGACGTGGCGGATCAGCCGCTGGTCCACTCCGTAGACCCGCTGCCCCAGGTCCTCCCCGGTCAGGGCGAAGCCGCCGAAGGTCAGTCCGTGGAAGCTGCCCCGCAGGGCGACCACCAGGTTCCGTCCTGGCCTGCCCTGTACGGCGTGGTAGATCCGCGCCAGTTTCATGACCGCGTCGTTGGCGACGCCGCCGCCGGTGGAGAAGAGCACCCGGGCGTAGTGGTCGGGCCCGCAGACCCGCAGCAGGTCCTCGGCGGCGCGGCGGGCGTAGCTGTTCTCGAAGCGGAAGGCCCCGAGGTAGGAGGCGTGTGCGGCGGCTTCGGCGACGGCCCCGGCGATCGTTGCGTTGCCGTAGCCGAGGTTCACGTTCCACAGTCCGCTGTCGGCGTCGAGGGCGGTGCTGCCGTCCGCGAAGGTGACGCGGTGTCCGGCCGCGCCGACGGCGCAGAGGCTGTCGTCGCCGTGGCTGGAGGGCGGTATGAGGTAGGGCCAGAGCGCGGTCATCGGGAGGCTTCCGTGGTCAGGAGTGTCACGCGGTGACGCTCGTCGGGCGGCGAGAGGAGCCGGCGGGAGGTGACCGTCAGGCCGGACGCGGCGAGTTCCTCCTCCAGGCGGGGCAGGTCGAGGACGGCCACGCGGTCCGTGCAGACGGTGACGGGGCTGTCGTCCTGCGGCGGGTCGGCGGGGAACAGGGTGACGGTGCGGCTGTCGGCGCCGGCGGGCCAGTGCTCGTACAGCTCGTAGACGGTGCCGCCGGCGCCGGTGGCCCGGACGACCGTCTCGTCGGGGCCGTCGCCGTCGCCCCGTTCCAGGACGGTCAGCAGGAACCGGCCGCCTTCGGCGAGGTGCGCCAGGACGCTGCGGTACAGACCCGCGCGGCCGTCCTCGTCCAGAAGTGAGAGCGAGGTCGTGCCGAGCAGGATGTGCGGGAAGGTCCGCCCCAGGTCGAACCGGGACATGTCGCCCTGCACCACGGTGCAGCGGGTCCGCATCGACGCCGGGGCCCTGTCCAGCTGGGTCCTCAGCAGCGCCAGCATGTCGGTGGACAGGTCGAGGGCGGTGACCTCCCTGCCGGTGGCGAGCAGCGGCAGGGTGAACCGTCCCGAGCCGGCCGCGAGGTCGAGCAGGGGGCCGGGCGTCGACCGCACCGCGGTCAGCAGGGCCCGGGTCTCCGGGTCGTCGTAGGTGGCGAGGTCGTGGTAGACCGGAGCGCCGAGGGCGTCGTACAGGCCGCAGACGCGGGCCCTGCCGCCGAGCTCCGCCTTCCGGCGGGCGGCGAGGACGCCCCCTTCGGTCGTCGTGGCCGCTTCCACGGTCTTGCATGCTGCGGTCGTCGTGGCCGCTTCCACTGTCATGGATGCTGCGGTCGTCGTGGCCGCCGCGGTCATCGCGGGCGCTGCCACTGTCGTGGTCGCTTCGGTCGTCGTGAGGGGCATGGCCGGGGCGCTCATCGCGTGACCGCCGGGACGCGCACCGGTACGGGCAGCGCCAGGCCGTGCGAGGCGAGCAGCTCGGCGAGCTGGTCCACGTGGTCGGCGGGGACTCGGTCGCCCACCGCTCCGGAGGTGGCGAGCAGGCACTCCAGGGTCCGGGCGGCCCGCCGGTCGACGGCGAACAGCCGGCTGCCGGCCACGACGTAGGCGTCCTCGTCCCCGTACAGCACGATCGGCAGCGAGGGGTTCGCCTGGTCGTCGCCGGAGACGGCGAGCCCGGGCGTCAGCCGGGAGCCGAACCCGGAGACCTTCAGGCCGGTGGCTCCGCGTGCCATGAGGCTGCGCAGTGCGGCGACCGCCGCGAGGTAGCGGGCCAGGAACGGACGGGTGCGCAGGGCTTCGGCCCGGGTCTGCGCCGGCAGTGCCGCGTCCAGTGCGGCGGCGCCGTTCCCGGCTCGGACGAAGCTCTCGGCGAGGTCGTCGAGGCTGTCGTCGACCGTGCCGAGCACCGCTCCCGTGGGGCTGGTGGACACCTGCCCGTTCCGGTCGGCGTACAGGCGCAGGGCCGGTCCGTCCACCGGGTCGTCGGCACCGGCCAGGGCGGCCGGGTCGGCCAGCAGCACCGAGGAGGTGAGGAGGAACTCGGGGAAGACGCCCTCGGCGAGCGCCCGGTCGGCGTCGGCGAGGAAGACCTCGAAGTCCTGTCGGTCGAAGACCCGGACGACGGTCGGCCCGAAGACGGTCATGAAGGGGCTGGCGGCGTAGGCGTGGGTCTGCAGGAAGAAGTCCTGGCCGTTGGAGAACTCGTCGCCGGGCTCCGTGAGGCTGCCCTGGTAGCCGACGGCGGGAGCGAGGTCGCGGGTGCCGTCGTCGGGGGCCAGGAGAAGGGTGCGGGGGCCGACGAGTCCGGCGGCCGTGACGGCGGGGATGTGCGCCGCGTCGGCCAGGACGAGCGTGCCGACGCCTGCGCCGGGGGGTCCGGCGAGCGGGGAGGCGGTGGCCCAGGAGATGAGGTGCTGCTTCAGACGCCCACGAACGATCATGTCCATGCCAGATGTTCCTTTACTGGTCTGCTTCCCCCTCTGCCTCGGGGCAGCAGGGAATCGGGTGCGGCGCGGGGGTGCCGGTCACGAGGTGACCTGGCGACGACGACAGCCGGAGACGGGCGCTCGTCGACCGTGTCGACAGACGGCCGGCCGGGTCAGCCGACGGCGAAAGGTCGGCGGCCGGCGCAGGTCCGACGGCGAACGGTCGGTCAGCGCGGTGACGCGACGGACCGCAGGATCGCCGACAGGTCAGCGAGCGACTCCTGAGCGCCGAAGAGCTTGCACACGGCGGTGGTGTTCAGGACGATCTCGTCCACTCCCACGTCTTCGTAGACCCGGAGCGCCTTGACCACCTGCGGCAGATCGCCGCCCGCGAACGCGCCGGTCTCCACGACACCGCGCGCCACGTCCTCGAGCCGCCCGGAGCCCACGTCGACTCCCGCCCGGCCGAGCATGTCCCGGTAGTGCGGGGCCTGCATGTGCGCCGCGTTGCCGGCCAGCGCCAGCCGCGCGGGCCCGGCGCCCTCCCGCCCCTCCTTCTCCAGTCCCGTCGGGACCATGGCGACGATCCGGGGCAGTGACGTCCGCCCGGCTCGTTCGGCGCCCTCGGCCACCGCGGGCAGGATGACGTCCCGCAGATATCCGGGCGGCGTCAGCCAGGTGATCACCACGTCGGCCACCTCGCCCGCCAGCCTGGCCATCGCCGGCCGCAGCACTCCCAGACCCACGTCGACCCGGGGCGCCGCCACGGGGGCCAGCTGTCCCCGGAAGGTCAGCTGCGGACCGTCCATGACGACCGTCTCGCCGTCGAGCAGACGGCGCACCGCCGTCACGTACTGCCGCGCCACCTGGAGCGGTTTCTCGTACGGGGCTCCGAGGATGTTCTCCTGGAAGGCCGTCGATCCGGGGCCGAAGCCCGCGATCACCGGTTCCCCGGTGGCCAGCGCCACGGACCGCGCCTGCAGGGCGGCCTCGTACGGGTGGCGCAGGGGCATCAGCGTGACGCCGAAGCCGGTCGGGACCCGGAACCCGGCCCCGGCCAGACCGGTGAAGGTCTGATGAGGCTCCATCACCATCGCCTGTCCCTGCCAGAGGCGGGTCGCCCCGGTCCACCGGACGAGTCCGGCGAAGGGGAGGGCCTGCTCCAGACGGCGGGGGACGCAGGGGAGGAGCACGGAGTAGTCGGTCATGGCTTCGGGTTCTCCTCGGTCGTCGTCGGGTCGGGCCGGCCGCGGTCGCGGGCTACTGCCAGTCGTTGTTGTTCTTCGGCAGCGTCACTCCGTCGGGCAGCAGACCGCCGAGGACGTGGAGCCACCCGAGGGGGCCGAGTCCGGCGGCGGGCGCCGCCCCGTTACCCGTCCCGTGCGCCGTCTCGTTCGCGGTCCCGTGCGCCGCCACGGTCTCCGTCGCCGTCCGGCTCTGCGCCGGCTGTTCGGCGGCGGCGGCCGTTCCCTGGCCGGCGAGGGCGATCGTCACGGCGGTCAGCAGACCGGCGACGACGTGTCCACGGCGACGGGACGACAGCGCGCTACGGGACGTGGAACGGTTCACAGGATGTCTCCTCGGATGCTCGATGCGGCGTTCGTTCTGCGGTGTTCGTGCTTCCTTGCGAGAACGACTCTGCCGTCTGGCGGGGGCCGCCACGAGGCCATCTGCGCGCAGCTTGCTGCACCCTCGGATTCCTCAAGCTGCAGCGCTCTCCCGCCCCGCCGGGCCCACCCCCGGCCCGAGCCCGCATCCGATCCGCAACCAGGGGACGTATGACGTCAACCCGTCGTTGACAGTCGAGTACGGGCGTCTGAGGATTCCAGGGACTGCGGTGTGATCGATCATCAACAGGGGGAAAAACATGGGCAATCTGCTCGCATTCCTAGGCGTGAACGACGAAGAGGAGCGGCTGTACCGCGCTCTGCTGCGTCGCGACTCGTCCGCGTCCGGCTCCCAGGAGCCCGGTGAGGACGAGGCCACGCCGTCCGAGCAGTCGGCCCTGGACAGGCTGGTGGCGCTGGGGCTCGCCACCCGGAACACCCACGGCGCGCTACGCCCGGTCCCGCCGCCCCGGGCCGTGGACGCCCTGATCGACGGCCGCCTGCGCCGTCTGCGGGAGGACCTGGAGGGCGAGGCGAGCCGGCACGCGGTCATCGAGTCCCTGTTCCGGGAGCGCTTGACGGCCGCTCCCTCACCCCGCGCGAACCCGGACGACCACAGCCGGATGATCACGCAGCTGCACGGGATCGAGGCGGTCCGGGAGGCCATCGACGAGCTGACCTTCTTCGCCCGGACCGAGGACCTGACCACGGAGCCGATGGGCCGCCTCACCGAGGAGTCGATCGCCGTGTCGCACCCGATCAACATGCGGTTGCTGCGCCGTGGTGTGCGTATGCGCATGATCATGGGGTCGGCGATCCTGCAGCACGAGACCACGCTCACCTACATGCGCGACCTGGTCTCGCACGGAGCCGAGGTGCGGATCTCCCATCACCCGATCGAGCGGGTGATCATCGTCGACCGGTCGGCCGCGCTGACCCCCATCGACCCGGCCCACACCTCGGTGGGTGCGCTGCTCGTGCGCGAGCCCGGCCTGGTGGCCACCCTGGTCACCCTCTTCGAGCGCATGTGGGCCGCCGCGGAGGAACTCCCCGGTGAGGACACGGACCTGCCGTCCGACATCGAGCGCGAGATCCTCGTCATGCTCAGAGAAGCCGACAAGGACGAGACGGCGGCGCGGCGCCTCGGCGTGTCCGTGCGCACCTACCGCAAGCATCTGGCGGTCATCATGCGCCGCCTCGGAGCCGCCAACCGGGTGGAGGCGGCGCTCATCGCTCTCGAGAAGGGCTGGCTGAACTGAGGGCCGCGGCGGGAGAACGCCCGACGGCCGAGGCCCGTGGACCGGTACCCGAAGTCACCGGTCCGCGGGCCTCGCCCGGGCGGCGCCCGTCGCTCAGCCCAGGCGGGTGAGCGCCTCGGTCGCGATGTCCTCGAAGACGGCCTGGTCCGCGGCGAAGTCGGAGTCCGCGATCGGCCAGTGGACCACGATCTCGGTGAAGCCCAGCTCGCGGTGACGCCCCGCGAAGTCGACGAAGGCCTCCACGGACTCGAGCGGCCGGCTCCGGTCCGGCGTGAACCCGGTCAGCAGGATCCGGTCCAGCTCCGCACCGTCCCGCCCGACGTCGGCGCACGCCTTGGCGAGCTTGTCGAGCTGCCCGCGCAGGGCCGCGTCCGACTGCTCCGGGGTCCCCGCCTCGTACAGCTTGGGGTCGCCGGTCGTCACCCACGCCTGCCCGTACCGGGCCGCCAGCTTCAGCCCACGCGGCCCGGTCGCGGCCACCGCGAAGGGGAGCCGGGGCCGCTGCACGCAACCGGGAATGTTGCGGGCCTCCTCCGCGGAGTAGTGCGCGCCTCGGTGGCTCACCGCGTCCTCGGTGAGCAGACGGTCGAGGAGCGGGAGGAACTCGCCGAAGCGGTCCGCGCGCTCCCGCGGCGTCCACGCCTCCTGTCCCAGCACGTGGGCGTCGAAGCCGTTGCCACCCGCGCCGATGCCCAGCGTGACCCGGCCGCCGGAGATGTCGTCGAGCGAGATCAGCTCCTTGGCGAGGGTCACCGGGTGGCGGAAGTTGGGTGACGTCACCAGGGTGCCCAGGCGCAGGCGCTCCGTGGCCGTGGCGGCAGCGGTGAGGGTGGGCAGGGCCCCGAACCAGGGGCCGTCCCGGAAGGACCGCCAGGACAGGTGGTCGTAGGTGTACGCGGCGTGGAAGCCGAGCTCCTCGGCGCGTCGCCACTTGGCCCGGCCCCCCTCGTGCCAGCGGTCGACGGGCAGGATCACGGTACTCAGCCGCACGTTCATGCCCCCGAGCCTACGTCGAGTCCGAAGGCGTCCCGCCGCACCCCCGGAGCATCACGACGCACGCCCGTCGGGGCCGCGGACACGACCGCGCCGGCCCTCGGCATCCGGCCGGCCGAGCCGCGGCGGCCCCGCGGGTGCGCGGGCCGTCGCACGGTCGTGCGGGCATGTACGGGAGAATGGCCCGGTGACCTCAGCGACCCGACAGCCCGAGACCCCGGCCGCCGCCCTCCCGCCGCGACTCATCGCCACCGATCTCGACGGCACCCTGCTGCGCGACGACCAGTCCGTGTCCCCGCGCACGGTCGCCGCCCTCGCCGCGGCCGAGGAGGCCGGCATCGAGGTCTTCTTCGTCACCGGACGCCCGGCCCGCTGGATGGACGTGGTCAGCGACCACGTCCACGGGCACGGCCTCGCCATCTGCGGCAACGGCGCCGCCGTGGTCGACCTGCACGGAGGCCCCGGCGCCCACCGGTTCGTCAAGGTGCGAGAGCTGGCACGGGACAACGCGCTGGACGCGGTCCGGCTGCTGCGCGAGGCCGCGCCCGGGACCATGTACGCCGTCGAGCAGACGTACGGCTTCTACCAGGAGCCGGAGTACCCCAAGATGCACATGGAGATCCCCGACCACCTCGCTCCGGCCGAGCAGCTGCTCGCCCCGGACGCGCCGGGGGCCGGTGAGCCGGTGCTGAAGATCCTCGCGTTCCACCCCACGCTCGACCCCGACGCCTTTCTCACCGTCGCCCGGCTGGCCATCGGTGACCGTGCCAACGTCACCCGCTCCAGCCCCAGCGCCCTGCTGGAGATCAGCGGCCCCGACGTCTCGAAGGCCAGCACGCTCGCCCTGTGCTGTGCGGAGCGCGGCATCTCCCACGAGGAGGTCGTCGCGTTCGGGGACATGCCGAACGACGTCGAGATGCTCACCTGGGCAGGCCGGTCGTACGCGATGGGCAACGCCCACCCGGACGTGCTCGCGGCGGCCTCCGGGCGCACGGTCGCCAACAACGAGGACGGGGTCGCCGTCGTCATCGAGCAGCTGCTCGCCGAGCGGGGCTAGACGGGGGCTAGCCCGGGGCTAGCAGCCGCCCGTCGGCACGGCTCCCGTGCCGTCCGCGCACGCGGACGTTCGCCGTGCGAGGGCCATGCCGTACCCGCGGTACTGCCGGTACGGCAGCCGATGCCGCCGGTGCCGACGGTACTGCCGGTGCAGCAGCCGGTGCCGACGGCGGCCGCAACGCCAGTTCGGCCACGGACCGTCGGACCACGGACCGATCGGCCACGGACCGTCCGGTCACCGCGCCGCCGCCAGGAGCTCCGCGGCGTCCTCCCGCTCCATCATGCGGCGCAGTGGGCCCGCCACGGCGGTCAGCTCCGCGTACCGGCCGCGCTGCACCACCTGCCCCTCGTCCAGGACGACCACCTCGTCGACCGCCTCGAGGCCGGCCAGCCGATGGGTGATGAGCAGGGTCGTACGGCCCTCGGTTGCGGCCAACAGATCGTGGGTGAGCGCGTCGGCGGTCGGCAGGTCCAGATGCTCGGCCGGCTCGTCGAGCACCAGGACGGGGAAGTCGGCGAGCAGTGCCCGGGCCAGCGCCAGCCGCTGCCGTTGTCCGCCGGACAGCCGGGCCCCGTGCTCGCCCACCAGGGTGTCGAGCCCGTCGGGCAGGCCGTCCGCCCACTCCAGCAGCCGGGCCCGCGCCAGCGCGTCCCTCAGCTCCGCCTCGCTCGCCCCCTTGCGGGCCAGCAGCAGGTTCTCCCGGACCGAGCTGTCGAAGTGGTGCGCGTCCTGGGCGCAGAGCCCGACGAACCGGCGCACGTCGTCGCCGTCCAGTGCGTGCGCGTCGACCCCGGCCAGCGTGTACGAGCCGGCGCCGGGGTCCAGGAACCGCAACAGCACCTGCGCGAGGGTGGTCTTGCCGGAGCCGGAGGCGCCCACGACGGCGATCCTGCGCCCCCGTGTCAGCGTGAGGTCGACGCCGGTGAGCGCGTCCCGGTCCTGTCCGGCGTGCCGGGCCGCCAGCCCCTGCACCACGAGCGGGAACGGCGACGCGGGCGCACTGCCGGGCCGCTCGGGTTCGCGCACCGGTTCGGGGGAGTCCAGCACCTCGAACACCCGCTCCGCGCTCCGGCGCACCCGCCGGCGGTACCGCACGGCTGCGGGCAGCCCCAGGACGGCCTCGAAAGCGGCCAGCGGGGTAAGGGCCACCACCGCCATGATCACGCCGTCCAGCCGCCCGTCCGCGACGGCCCGGGCCCCCACGAGTGCCGCGGCCGTCACGGTCAGCCCGGACACCAGCGCGGTCAGTCCGTCGCCGAGCGCGGTGGCGGTGGCGGTGCGTGAGGCGATCCGGGTGAGCACGGAGTCCGCCGCGCGTACCCCGGCGGTACGGGAGGGCAGGGCGCCCGCCACGGTCAGTTCGGCCGTGCCCGTGAGCAGGTCGGCCGTGCGGGCGGCGAGCGCGCCCCGGGCGGGGGCGAGCCGGCGCTCCGCCCGGCGCGCCACCGTGCCGGTGAGCAGCGGGACGCCCACACCGGCCGCCAGCAGCCCGGCGGCGAGCACGGCCCCGGCCTCGGGCAGCAGCCACGCCGTGAAGGCGACGGATCCCGTCGAGACGACGACGGCCGCGCCGACGGGCAGCAGCCAGCGCAGCCAGTAGTCCTGGAGGGCGTCCACGTCGGCGACGAGCCGCGACAGCAGGTCGCCGCGGCGCGTCGTGCGCAGCCCTGCGGGTGCCAGCCGCTCCAGCCGCCGGTAGACGGCGACCCGCGTGTCGGCCAGCATCCGCAGTACGGCGTCGTGCGACACGAGCCGCTCGGCGTACCGGAACACCGCCCGTCCGATGCCGAAGGCGCGCGTCGCCGTCACGGCCACCATCAGGTACAGCACGGGCGGCTGCTGCGCGGCCCGTGAGATGAGCCAGCCGGAGGTGGCCATGAGGCCCACCGCGCTGCCGAGAGCGAGGCTGCCCAGCAGCAGCGCAAGGGCGAGCCGCCCGCGCCGCGCCCCGGCCATGGCACGTGTCCGGGCGAGCACGCCGTCGCCGGTCCCGGTCCCGTCGCCGTTCCCGTCGGCGTTGCTGTCGCCGTTGCTTTCGCCGGTCCTGTCGCCGTCGCCGTTGCTTCCGCCGTTCCCGTCTCGGTAGGGACCGAGTGCACCCGGGCCGGCCACGACCCCCGTCGCCGCCGAAGTGACGTGCTCGTCCTCGGGAGCGGCCTCCAGGGGTCCGCGCGCCGCCTTCCAAGCCGCCGCGTCCGGTCCGGCTCCGAGGCCGGCCCCGGTCTCGGAGCCGGTCTCGCCGGCCCCGGTGTCGGCTGTGGCGTCGGCCCCCGTCCCGGCCGGCTCAAGCCGCACCACTCGGTCCGCCACCGCGAGCAACGCCGGCCGGTGCACGACCAGCAGCACGGTCCGGTCGGCCGCCAGCCGCCGTACAGCCGACACGATCCCCGCCTCGGTCTCCCCGTCGAGCGCCGCCGTCGGCTCGTCCAGCAGCAGCACAGGACGGTCCGCGAGGAACGCCCGGGCCAGCGCGAGCCGCTGCCGCTGCCCGGCGGACAGTCCGGCACCGTCCTCACCGAGCACAGTGCCGGCCCCGGCGGGCAGGGCGTCGACGAACTCCAGCGCCCCCGCGTCAGCCAGCGCCCGCCGCACGTCCGCGTCGTCGGCATCGGGACGCGCCAGCCGGACGTTCTCGGCGATCGTCCCTGCGAAGAGGTGCGGTCGCTGGGGCACCCACGCGACCCGCGACCGCCACTGCTCCAGGTCGGCCTCCGCCAGGTCGACTCCCCCGGCCAGCACCCGGCCCTCGGCCGGCCGCACGAAGCCCAGCAGCGTGTTCAGCAGGGTCGACTTGCCCGCGCCGCTCGGCCCGACGAGCGCGACCGTCTCGCCGGGCCGGACGGCGAAGGACGTGCGCGAGACGGCGTCGGCGGTCCGCCCGGGGTAGCGGACGGTCACTCCCTCGAACGCCAGGCCGCCCCCGGTCACCGAGACCACGCCCGGCTCCGGCACCGCCGTCTCGAGCACCTCGAAGATCTCCTCGGCGGCCGCAAGACCCTCGGCAGCCGCGTGGTACTGCGCTCCGACCTGCCGCAGCGGGAGGTACGCCTCGGGGGCGAGCACGAGGATCACCAGCCCGATGTACAGGTCCATCTCACCGTGGACGAGCCGCATGCCGATCGTCACGGCGACCAGGGCCACCGAGAGCGTCGACAGCAACTCCAGCGCGAACGACGAGATGAAGGCGATCCGCAGCGTCCGCATGGTCGCCCGCCGGTACTCACCGGTGATGCGGCGGATCGACTCGCCCTGCGCCTTGGCCCGCCCGAACACCTTCAGCGTGGGCAGGCCTGCGACGACGTCCAGGAAGTGCCCCGACAGCCGGGACAGCAGTCGCCACTGACGGTCCATCCGCGACTGCGTGGCCCAGCCGATCAGCATCATGAAGACCGGGATCAGCGGCAGGGTCCCGACGATGATCGCGGCGGACACCCAGTCCTCGGTCACGATCCGCGCCAGCACCGCGACCGGCACGACCACCGCCAGACCCAGCTGCGGCAGATAGCGTGAGAAGTAGTCGTCGAGGGCGTCCACACCACGCGTGGCGAGGGCGACCAGCGAGCCCGTGCGCTGCCCGGTGAGCCAGCCGGGCCCCAGGGCGGTGGCGCGCTCCAGCAGCCGGCCCCGCAGCTCGGATTTCACAGCGGCGCTGGCCCTGTGCGCGGCGAGTTCGGTGAGCCAGGCGACCAGCGCACGGCCGATCGCGACCGCCGCCAACAGCACCAGGGGGGTGCGCAGTTCAGCGACCGTCATACCGTGCTGGAAGGCGCCGACCACCGCCTCGGCGATCAGCATCGCCTGCGCGATGACCAGCGCCGCCCCGACAGCGCCCAAGCCGACGACCGCCACCAGGAAGAGGCGGGTGGCCCGGGCGTACCGCAGGAGACGCGGGTCGATCGGTTTCACGTGAAACACCCTCTTCTCGACGGGCGTGTTTCACGTGAAACACGCCCTCTCTCCCGTAGGTGGTGTTTCACGTGAAACACCACCTACGCGGCATGCGCCAAACTCAGTGCACCGGCTCGGCGAGGTGCTGTGTGCCGATCCGCTTGCGGAACACCCAGTACGTCCAGCCTTGGTAGAGCAGGACGAGCGGGGTGGCGACCCCCGCACACCAGGTCATGATCTTCAAGGTGTACGGACTCGACGAGGCGTTGGTCACCGTCAGGCTCCAGTCCTCGTTGAGCGAGGACGGCATGACGTTCGGGAAGAGCGACAGGAAGAGCATCGCCACAGCGGCCACGATGGTCACGCCGGAGAGGGCGAACGACCAGCCCTCACGCCCCGATTGGTTCGCCACGAGGGCCGCGATCAGTGCGGCGACCGCCACGACGAGGGCCACCAGGCTCTTGGCGTCACCGCTGTCGATCTGCGTCCAGGTCAGGAAGACCAGCGCGAGAACGGCGGTCACGACGCCGACCTTCGACGCCAGCTTCCGTGCCCGCGCACGGATGTCGCCCACCGTCTTCAGTGCCGTGAACACTGCACCGTGGAAGGTGAACAACGTCAGCGTCACCAGGCCGCCGAGCAGCGCGTACGGGTTGAGCAGGTCCCAGACGCCGCCCACGTACTCGAAGTTCCGGTCGATCTTGACGCCTCCCACGATGTTGCCGAAGGCGACGCCCCACAGGAACGCCGGGAGGAGCGAGGTCCAGAAGATCGCGGTCTCCCAGTTGCGCTGCCAGTTCTCCTCCGGCCGCTTGGCCCGGTACTCGAAGGCGACGCCGCGCACGATCAGGCAGACCAGGATGAGCAGCAGGGGCAGGTAGAAGCCGGAGAAGAGCGTGGCGTACCACTCGGGGAAGGCGGCGAACGTCGCGCCACCCGCCGTGAGCAGCCACACCTCGTTGCCGTCCCAGACCGGTCCGATGGTGTTGATCAGC
Organism: Streptomyces sp. SAS_272; assembly: GCF_052543235.1. Taxonomy (NCBI): domain Bacteria; kingdom Bacillati; phylum Actinomycetota; class Actinomycetes; order Kitasatosporales; family Streptomycetaceae; genus Streptomyces; species Streptomyces sp. SAS_272. The sequence goes on from NZ_JBMNDR010000007.1 coordinate 15,371, forward strand.
ACCCGCCGCTCGGGCCGGTCGCGGGCGAGCAGCCTGGTGAGGATGCCGACCCCGAAGTCGAAGCCCTCCAGGAAGAAGTAGCCGGTCCACAGGACGGCGATGAGGACGAACCAGACGTCGTGCAGTTCCATGACTGTGCAGCTCCCTCGGCCTAGTAGGAGAAGGCCATCGGCTTGTCGGCGTCCTGGGAGTCGCCGCCGATCTTCGTGGGCGGGTTGAGGTCGGCCTCGGTGAGCTCCGGCGGGCCGGCCTTCACGTACTTGGCCAGCAGCTTGACCTCGACGACGGCGAGGATGGCGTACAGCGCGGTGAAGACGGTCATCGAGAGGAGGACCTCGCCCTGGGAGACCCCGGGGGAGACCGCGTCCCGCGTCTGCAGGACGCCGTAGACGACCCAGGGCTGACGGCCCATCTCGGTGAAGATCCAGCCCCATGAGTTGGCGATCAGCGGGAAGCCCAGGGTCCAGATCGCCACCAGCCAGTAGAGCCGCGTGAGCTTGGGGCCGAGCGCCTTCTTCCCGAACAGCACCACGTGCGGCACCTCGTCCTCGCCGACCCTCAGGTGCTGCGGCAGCAGGAACTTGCGGCGCGTGAGCCAGAGTCCGGCCAGCCCGATCGTGAACGAGGCCATGCCGAAGCCGATCATCCAGCGGAAGCCCCAGTAGGCGACGGGGATGTTGGGCCGGTAGTCGCCGGGCCCGAACTTCTCCTGCTCGGCCTTGTTCACGTCGTTGATGCCGGGGACGTACGAGCTGAAGTCGTCGTTCGCGAGGAAGGACAGCAGCCCCGGGATCTCGACGGCGACGGTGTTGTGGCCCTTATCCACGTCGCCGTAGGCGAAGACGGAGAAGGGAGCGGGTGCCTGGCCGTCCCACAGCGCCTCGGCAGCCGCCATCTTCATCGGCTGCTGCTTGAACATCACCTTGCCGAGGGTGTCGCCGCTGACCGCCGTGAGCAGACCGGCGATGACCACGGTGACCAGGCCCAGCCGCAGCGAGGTCTTCATCACCGGGATGTGCTTCCTGCGGTACAGGTGGAAGGCGGCGATGCCCACCATGAAGGCGCCACCGGTCAGGAAGGCCGCGGACAGGGTGTGGAAGACCTGGGCGAGCGCCGTGTTCTGGGTGAGCACGGCCCAGAAGTCGGTCAGTTCGGCCCGGCCCTTCTTCTCGTTGATCCGGTAGCCCACGGGATGCTGCATCCACGAGTTGGCCGCGAGGATGAAGTAGGCCGACAGGATCGTGCCGATCGAGACCATCCAGATGCAGGCCAGGTGGATCTTCTTCGGCAGCTTGTCCCAGCCGAAGATCCACAGACCGATGAAGGTGGACTCGAAGAAGAAGGCGATCAGGGCCTCGAAGGCGAGCGGGGCGCCGAAGACGTCGCCGACGAAGCGTGAGTAGTCGGACCAGTTCATGCCGAACTGGAACTCCTGCACGATGCCGGTGACGACGCCCATCGCGATGTTGATCAGGAAGAGCTTGCCCCAGAACTTGGTCGCCCTGAGGTACTTCTCGTTCTCCGTGCGCACCCAGGCGGTCTGCAGTCCGGCGGTCAGGGCCGCCAGGGAGATCGTCAGGGGGACGAAGAGGAAGTGGTAGACGGTGGTGATGCCGAACTGCCAGCGCGCCAGGGTCTCCGGCGCCAAAGCCAGGTCCACGTCGCCGCTCCTTACTCCACGCTTGTGAATGCGTTCACATTCACAAGCCATTATGCCGCACGGACTTTCGACATGCGAAGGGGGGTCCCCGCCCTATCGCGGAAACCCCCCACACCTCATCTGAGCAGCCAAAACGCACCAGTGAACGGTGCCGAGCGCCCGCGGCGGGAGCTACGCCTCCTTGCGGAACCCCTCCGCCGCCTTCAGGAAGATGTCGTTCGCCTCGTTCTCGCCGATCGTCACCCGCACGCCCTCACCCGGGAACGGCCGCACCACGACGCCTGCCTGCTCGCACGCCCCCGCGAAGGCCGCCGTCTGCTCGCCCAGCCGCAGCCACACGAAGTTGGCCTGCGTCTCGGGCACCGTCCAACCCTGCGCACGCAGGGCCTCGACCACCCGCAGACGCTCGCACACCAGGGAGCCGACCCGGCCGAGCAGCGCGTCCTCGGCGCGCAGCGAGGCGATCGCCGCCTCCTGGGCGAGCTGGCTGACGCCGAACGGCACCGCCGTCTTGCGCAGCGCCTCCGCGACCGGCTCGTGGGCGATGGCGAAGCCCACTCGCAGGCCGGCCAGTCCGTACGCCTTGGAGAAGGTCCGCAGCACGCACACGTTGGGCCGCTTGCGGTAGATCTCGACGCCGTCCGGCACCTCGGGGTCGCGGATGAACTCACGGTAGGCCTCGTCGAGCACGACCAGCACGTCCCGCGGCACCCGGTCCAGGAAACGTTCCAGCTCGGCCCGCCTGACGACGGTGCCTGTGGGGTTGTTGGGGTTGCAGACGAAGATCAGCCGCGTCCGGTCGGTGATCGCGTCGGCCATGGCGTCCAGGTCGTGGACGTCCCCCGGCGTCAGCGGCACCTGCACCGGCCGTGCGCCGTTGATCTGCGTGATGATCGGATACGCCTCGAAGGACCGCCAGGCGTAGACGACCTCGTCGCCCGCGCCCGCGGTCGCCTGGACCAGCTGCTGGGCCACCCCGACCGAGCCGGTGCCGGTGGCCAGATGGGCGGCCGGGACGCCGAAGCGCTCGGAGATCTCGTTGACCAGCGCCGTGCAGGCCAGGTCCGGGTAGCGGTTGAAGGCGGCTGCCGCGGCCGTCACGCTCTCCATCACCCCGGGCAGCGGCGGATAGGGGTTCTCGTTGGAGGACAGCTTGTAGGCCACGGGACCGCCCGCCGCAGCCGGCCTGCCCGGCTTGTAGGTGGGGATACCCTCCAGCTCGGCGCGCAGCTTGGGGCTCGTCTCGCTCACCGCAGTCCTCCTCGTGACACCACCGGCTTCAATACTGCTCACCTTATGAGGATTCGGCCCCGGTGCGTACAGGTGGGGAGCCGGCGAGAAACCGGTGACGGGAGACGGGGCAGCAGCGAGCGGCCCGCCCGGCCGCCTCGGGACGCGAGGACGTCCACGACTTCTGGGGACGAAGACGGACGAAGGGGCGGACGCCCGGGGGCGCGCCTCACATATATCTATGCGCCGGTGGCTCGCGCCGTGGCGCGCATCCCTCGTGCAGGTGAGTTGAGACCTCTTCGAAACATCGGTGCGTTGGCAGGCTCATCCGTGCCGACACGTCACGTCCTGGGGCTGAAACTGCCAACTGCCTTTGTTTCTAGTGCACTTGACCCCATGTAGCCTTGCAGAAACGTGCCTGTCAATGCGTGCATATGCGTCCGCCCTACCCCACCGAATGAGCCCTACTATCGGCTCGCCATGACAGCAGCAGGGAAGCACCAGGTGAGCCGCGCGGAAACCTCACGCCGAGGCAGCCGGCCGGGCCGGGCGGGCATCAGGGACGTGGCCGCCGCCGCCGGAGTGTCCATCACGACCGTCTCGGACGCCCTCAACGGCAAGGGCAGGCTCCCCGACGCCACCCGACGCCATGTCCGCGAGGTCGCCGACCGACTGGGCTACCGCCCCTCCGCGGCCGCCCGAACCCTCCGTACCGGCAAGTCGGGCCTCATCGGCCTGACCGTGACCACGTACGGGGATGAACCTTTCACCTTCACCGAGTTCGCGTACTTCGCGGAGATGGCGCGCGCCGCCACGTCGGCCGCGCTGGCCCGCGGCTACGCGCTCGTCATCCTCCCCGCGACCTCGCGCCACGACGTGTGGTCGAACGTCGCCCTGGACGGCACGGTCGTCATCGACCCCTCCGACCAGGATCCGGTGGTCAGCGAGCTGGTCCGGCAGGGTTTACCGGTCGTCTCCGACGGCCGCCCGGCCGGCACGCTCCCGGTCACCGCGTGGGTGGACAACGACCACGAAGCGGCCGTCCTCGACATCCTCGACCATCTGGCCGACGCCGGCGCCCGCCGCATCGGCCTGCTCACGGGCACCACGACCGACACCTACACCCACCTGTCGACCAGCGCCTACCTGCAGTGGTGCGAGCGGGTCGGCCAGGAGCCCGTCTACGAGGCCTACCCCGCCCACGACCCGTGCGCGGGCGCCGTGGCCGCCGACCGGCTGCTGGCCCGCCCGGACCGCCCCGACGCCGTCTACGGCCTGTTCGACCCCAACGGCACCGACCTCCTCGCCGCCGCTCGCCGCTACGGGCTGCGCGTGCCGGAGGAGCTGCTGATCGTCTGCTGCAGCGAGTCCATGGTGTACGCCAACACCGAGCCGCCCGTGACCACCCTCTCCCTCAAGCCGCGCCGCATCGGAACGGCGGTGGTGCAGCTCCTCATCGACGCGATCGAGGGCGTGGAGTCGGAACAGACGGTCGAGCAGGTGATACCGACCGAGCTGATGGTGCGAACGTCGTCCCAGCGCCGCCCGCCACGCACGACGGTCAGCCCGCCCCGGGCGCCTGAGAAGGGGTGAGCGGGGCGGCCCGCCCGGGGGACGGGCGCGACGTGGAGGTGAACCCTCACAGGGAAGCCGAGGGGAACTCCGCCGGGAGCCGCGGACGTTTCGGGCAGACCCCCGCGGCGGGAGCTCCCCGGCGGGGCTCCCGTGCGAAAGCTCCCCGGCAGGGGCTCCGGTGCGGGGGAGAGAGCAGTGCGGTGATCAAGGATTCGGGGAACAGGGCTCCGACGGGGACCCGCGGGGAATTGGGGAATCCCTGGGGGGTGTGCGGTGGTGCTGCGGTGCCGGGGCACGGTGGTCAGGGGCAGGGGACTCGGTCCGTGACGGACCGCGTCGCGTCAACTCCGTTGAGCGGACAGCACGTATGGGCGATCTCCGCCGGACACGGAACGGCTCGGGCGACCGGAGTGCCCGAGGCCCGTCGGGCGACGGTCATGCTCCCGGCCGTCGGCCGCGGCGGACGCTCGGCAGCACCCCCTCGCTTCGCGTTCGTCCTCTGCAGTCACCGAAGTCACACGCGCCCCGGCCGACGCAACGCCTCTCACCGGGTCCCCGGCCGGCGCGCACCCCGCCGACCGGCGGGTGTCCTCCGGCGGTGCGGTGGCGCGGACCCGGTGCGCGTGGGAGGGGCGGGCACTGCCGAAGCCCGGCCCAATCGGGGCGAAAGCCGCGGCGAACCGGAGCCCCGCCTCGATTCCCCACCCCTGGGTCATCACACGGCGCGATCCGCATTCCTATGATGGGCGCACGGCACCCCGGGCCGCTGCGACCAGGCAGCCCGAAGGGTGCAGATGCGGCGCGATGGTGGAGGGGTCTGATGACTCAGGGGGCCGGTCAGGGACCCGAGGTGGAGCGGACGGCGACGTTGCGTGACTTCCGGGTGCCCGCGTACGTCAACGAGACCGGTCCGTACGACCACGACACCCATCCCGGGAACGTCGCGCCGCCCCTCGATGAGCCGCTGGAGCACCCGGACGGCTACACGCCGACCCAGCGCGACCTGCCCGTCATCAACCGTCGCGGCGACACCCTCCAGGTGGCCGTGGACCCGTCGGTCGTCCAGGCGCCGGTCACCGCGACCGGCCCGGGCCCGCTGTTCGTCGTCGGCGACGTGCACGGCTACCTCGACGACCTGGTGGCCGCCCTGCGCGAGAAGGGTCTGGTCGACGCGGCCGGCAACTGGTGCGCGGGCACGGCCCGCCTCTGGTTCCTCGGCGACTTCACCGACCGCGGTCCGGACGGCATCGGCGTCATCGACCTCGTCATGCGGCTGTCCGCCGAGGCCGCCGCGGCCGGCGGGTACTGCAAGGCGCTCATGGGCAACCACGAGCTGCTGCTGCTCGGTGCCAAGCGGTTCGGCGACACCCCGGTCAACTCCGGCGCGGGCACCGCCACCTTCCAGGCGGCCTGGCTGCTCAACGGCGGCCAGAAGTACGACATGGACCGGCTCCAGGACCACCACCTGCAGTGGATGTCCCGTCTGGACGCCATGGAGGAGGTCGACGGCCATCTGCTCGTCCACTCCGACACCACCGCCTACCTCGACTACGGCGACTCGATCGAGGCGGTCAACGACACCGTCCGTGAAACGATCACGCGTAACGACGCGGACGAGGTGTGGGATCTGTTCCGCAAGTTCACGAAGCGTTTCTCCTTCCGCGACGAGGGCGGCGCCGACGCCGTGCGCTCCCTCCTCGATACGTACGGCGGCACCCGCATCGTTCACGGCCACAGTCCGATTCCCTACCTGCTCGGCGAAGTCGGCTCCGAGGAGGGCGAGGACAACAGCGGACCGCATGTCGAGGGACCCCACGTCTACGCCGACGGGCTCGCCATCGCGATGGACGGCGGCGTGACGATGGCCGGGAAACTCCTGGTCCAGCAATTGCCCCTGAACATCTGAGCGTCACAGGGTGACCGCGGTGCGTCACCCGCCCCGCTTCCGACAGGTCGTCTGCGCCGCAGGCCAGGGGCCAATTTCGGCAAACCCCCTGTCACGCCATGCCGTCGCCGCTCTACCATCGGTTCATCCGTAGCAGGCTCCCCTCCGTTTCTGCCCGACGGCTCGTTGGCATGCGAGCCCCAAGCCCTACGGAGCATCGGGGGATGCACATGAACAGCGTTCCGCAGCACCTGCACAGCGAGGACCGCCAGGAATACGAGCGGATCCTCGACGAGGCGCTGCGCTCCGCCCCACACCACCCGGAACTGGCCGCTGTCGGTCAGCGGCTCAACCCCGAACAACTGCGCACCATGGCCCTCAACGCCTCCGCACTCATCACGGTGGCCGCGGCGGCCGAGTACCAGCACTACGTGAAGATCCGCGAGGAACTGCGCCATCCCGCGCCGACGAACCCGACGACCACGTCGGGCCCGTCGTCCACCACCGGGACCGGCCCCGCGGAACCGGGCGCGACCGCGATGGGCATCGCCACCAGCATGGGGGAGGCGGCCCAGGCCGCCGAAGCCGCCGGCGCCGGCGCGGTCGCCGCCGTCCTCACCCCCGTCCTCGCCGCGACCGCCGCGGCGATATTCCTCCTCGTCGGCTACATCCTCAGAGTGCTCGACCCCCAACAGGCGTTCGCCCAGACGATGCTCACGGCGGGCTGGGCCTTCGGGGCCGTGGCCGCGGCCGCGATCCTCGTCGCCACCGTCGCACTGCTGCTCACCGCCCTGCGCAACCGCCCCTCCCTGGAAGCCGGGCCGTACAGCGAACTGAGCGAAGAGGTGGACCAGGCCAGAGAAGCCTGGCGGGAAGCCCTGCTGGAGCGCGGCATCCTGCCGTTCCTCCGGGAGGCCCTGACCGCTCCCGGCGCGGTGACCCCCGTGCACAGCGACCCGGTAACGCCCGCTCCCGTCAGCCGCCTTCCGAAGATCGGCTACGACCGCCCGGGCTTCAGCAGCCCCGACGACGGCCGCACGGCCGGTTCACGGCCCAGCTTCAGCAGCCCGGACTACTCCAGCCCGGACTTCGGCGGGCCGGATCACCAGCCGGAATAGGAGTCCGGCCTGCGCCCCCGGCAGCCGGTCACCGGTCGGAGAGGTCCGCCGCCCGACGCCGGGAGCGCAAACCGAGGACGGCGCTGCGCCCCGGGGGCCGACGGGCCAGAGCCGAGGAGCGCCGACGGGAACGACGCGGGACTGACGTCGGCTCAAGCAGTACCGGGATCAGGTCGTCGGGCTCGGTTCTCGGGCTCGGTTCTCGGGCTCGGTTCTCGGGCTCGGTCCTCGGGCTCGGTCCTCGGGCTCGGTCCTCGGGCTCGGTCCTCGGGCTCGGTTCTCGGGCTCGGTTCTCGGGCTCCGTCCTTGGGCTCGGTTCTCGAATCTCGGGTGAGGCAAGGTGCGGATGCGGCGACCCGTGCCGAGGCTCGGCTGCGGCCTGCCCTGTCCCCGGACGGGTAACGGTGGTGAGGCACCAGCGCGCCCGACGGCCGGACGGGCCGTCAGAGGATGCCGGCCTGCCCCGCAGCCCTGATCCAGCTGGGGAACTCGGAGAGAAGCCGGTCGTACAGCTCCTGGTCCGGGACGCTGCCGATGTCGTCGACGGCGAAGAAGCCCACGTTGTCCACGCGACGCCCGGGCAGTGTGTCGAACCGCTCCAGGACCCCGTAGTTGGACCGGCCGAGTCCTACGAACTGCCAGAAGATCGGCTCCTCGACCGCGGCCCGCAGCTCCCGCTCGATCGCCGCGTCCCGGTAGACCCCTCCGTCGGAGAAGAACAGCACCAGAGTCGGAACAGGCGCGGGATTCTCCCGAACGTAGGACCTGACCTGCGCGATCGCCTTCTGCTCCTCGTTCTGGATGCCGACCGAGCGCATGTCCACCTGCCCGGGCTCCATCCCCTTGCGGGGCTTCTTGCCGCGCCGGAACAGACTCATCTCTCCCCCGCGCACATGCAGCCGCAGCCACTCGGGCAGCTCCCCCAGGCGCAGGTCGGGGAGGCGGGCGGCTTCGCTGGCGAACGTCCAGGCCTGCATCTCGCCGTCGTCGTCGAGCTGCGCCACCACGGCCGCCATCCGCTCCACAACGTCCGCCACCACCCCCCGGGAGTACAGGAACGCCATGGAACCGGAGGCGTCGAGGACTAGCACGACCCGGGCGGTGATCCCGGCCGCTCCCCGCTTGCTCAGGCTGACGGCGACCTGCTCCTTGCGCAGCGACAGGCGCTTGCGCATGTCCACGGGAAGCCGCTCCTCCCCCTTGGTCAGGCGGGGGCCCGAGGGCCCGGTGCCCGCCGCGACAGCCCCCGGCACACCCGGGGGCACAGGTGTCGGCGGGACAGTCGGGGGCAGGCCCGGGCTGCCGGCCCGTGGCGGGTCCGGGCGGACCTGAGGCGGCCTGCCCGGCCGAGCGGGCGCCTGCTCCTCCTCCTGCTCCTGCTCCTCGTCGACCGTGATCCCGAAGTCGGTGGCCAGCCCGGCGAGTCCGGACGCGTACCCCTGCCCGACCGCCCGGAACTTCCAACGGCCCTCGCGCAGGTACAGCTCACCGCCGATGAACGCCGTCTCCGTGTCCGCCTGCATCTCGAAGCGAGCCAGTTCGGATCGCCCGTTCGGGTCCAGCAACCGCAGTGTCAGACCGCTGACCTGCCCGAACACTCCGCCGTCGGCCGACGCACACAGCACGACCCGCGTGATGACGCTCTCCAGCGCACCGAAGTCCACCTCCACCGTGTCGGTCGTGACGTCGCCGGCGCGCTGCTTGCCGAGGTGCCGCACGGCGCCGGACGCGTGCCGGGGCTGGTTGTAGAAGACGAAGTCACCGTCGCCCCGCACCCGTCCGTCGGTGGTCAGCAACAGTGCCGAGGCATCGACGTCCGGCCCTCCGGCCCCCTCGGACCAGCTGAGTTCCACACGAACGGCGGGCGAGTCGACCGCCAGGTTGGCGCCCTTGCTCATGGATCGCGCAGTCATGAGCACAGTCAAGCACCGCGACCCCGACCCCGGCCCCGGCCCGACCCGGCGGGGCCGGGCTGGGCTGGGCTGGGTCGGGGTCGGGCTGGGGCCGGGCGAGCTTCCCCGACCGGGAACTTCGGTGAACCGCGCCCGAGCCTCAGGACGGCCCGGGCCGTACGTCGACCACCGCCGTCAGGTGGCAAGAGGCAGGTACACCCGGTTCCCGCCCTCCGCGAACTCCTTGGACTTCAGTGCCATGCCCTCCTCGATCTCCGCCCTGTTACCGCCGTGAGCCCGACGGATGTCCTGGGAGATCTTCATCGAGCAGAACTTCGGCCCGCACATCGAGCAGAAGTGCGCTGTCTTCGCGGGCTCGGCCGGAAGGGTCTCGTCGTGGAACTCCCGGGCCGTGTCCGGGTCGAGGGCGAGATTGAACTGGTCCTCCCAGCGGAACTCGAAGCGGGCGTCGGACAGCGCGTCGTCCCATTCCTGCGCGCCGGGGTGCCCCTTGGCGAGGTCGGCGGCGTGAGCGGCGATCTTGTAGGTGATGACACCGGTCTTGACGTCGTCGCGGTTGGGCAGACCGAGGTGTTCCTTGGGGGTGACGTAGCAGAGCATCGCCGTGCCCCACCAGGCGATCATCGCGGCGCCGATGCCGGAGGTGATGTGGTCGTACGCGGGCGCGACGTCCGTCGTCAGCGGGCCGAGCGTATAGAACGGAGCTTCATCACAGATCTCCTGCTGAAGGTCGATGTTCTCCTTGATCTTGTGCATCGGGACATGCCCCGGGCCTTCGATCATCGTCTGTACATGGAAGCGCTTCGCGATCCTGTTGAGTTCCCCGAGCGTCCTCAACTCGGCGAACTGCGCCTCGTCGTTGGCGTCCGCGATGGATCCCGGCCGCAGCCCGTCGCCCAGCGAGTAGGTGACGTCGTAGGCGGCGAGGATCTCGCAGAGTTCCTCGAAGTTCTCGTAGAGGAACGACTCCTTGTGGTGGGCGAGGCACCAGGCGGCCATGATCGAGCCGCCGCGCGACACGATGCCGGTCTTGCGGTTGGCGGTGAGCGGGACGTACGGGAGACGGACGCCCGCGTGGACCGTCATGTAGTCCACGCCCTGCTCGGCCTGTTCGATGACCGTGTCCTTGTAGATCTCCCAGGTCAGCTCCTCGGCGCGGCCGTCGACCTTCTCCAGCGCCTGATACAGCGGCACCGTGCCGATGGGGACGGGGGAGTTGCGCAGCACCCATTCGCGAGTGGTGTGGATGTTGCGCCCGGTGGACAGATCCATGACCGTGTCGGCGCCCCAGCGGGTCGCCCAGGTCATCTTCTCGACCTCCTCCTCGATGGAGGACGTCACCGCCGAGTTGCCGATGTTGGCGTTGACCTTGACCAGGAACCGCTTGCCGATGATCATCGGCTCGATCTCCGGGTGGTTGACGTTGGCCGGCAGCACGGCCCGTCCCGCGGCTATCTCGTCGCGGACCACCTCGGGAGAGACGTTCTCCCGGATGGCCACGAACTCCATCTCGGGAGTGATCTCCCCCCGGCGCGCGTACGCGAGCTGAGTGACGGCCTTGCCGTCCCGGCCGCGGCGCGGAAGACGCGGGCGGCCCGGGAACACCGCGTCGAGATTGCGCAGACCTCCGCGCGGCGAGGTGTGCTTGACGCCGTCGTCCTCCGGACGGACGGGACGGCCTGCGTACTCCTCGGTGTCGCCACGCGAGATGATCCAGTTCTCGCGCAGCGGCAGCAGCCCCCTGCGCACGTCCGTCTCGACGAGCGGATCGGTGTACGGGCCGGACGTGTCGTACAGCGTGACCGACCGACCGTTGGTGAGGTGCACCTGTCGGACCGGCACCCGGAGGTCGGGGCGATCGCCCTCGACGTACCCCTTGTGCCAGCCGATGGACCTCCCGCCGTCCACATCATCGACGTCGACCGCGTTGTCGCTGGTGACGTCCTGCATGGAGGCAGGCGTGCGTGCGTCCTTGTTGGTCATGAGACCTACTCCCTACGCCGGCATTACCCGGTAACAGGTTCGGCGGTCGACGCAGCGGCTACCGTCTCCCGACGCTCATGGGAAACATCACTCGATTCGAGAGACGTTTCACGTGAAACATCGCGAAGACGGAGGTCAGCGTCCTCTCAGCCCGGTGCTCCGAGCTCCCGCGTGTGCAAAAGGTGGCTCCACGCTAGCGGCTCATGTGGCGCGGTGAACAGTGGGCCTCTTTCGTTCTTGCGATGATCGGGCGGTGACGACACACCAGCCCCCGTACCCGCCGCCTGAGCCGCCCCGCCGGCCCGCCGCCGGAAACGGTCCCGGCAGTGGCCCGGGCGCCGGTGCCGGAGACGGCTTCGAACAAGGCCCCGGGCACGACCCCGGCGAGGACCGCGGTGCCGACCGCGGTCACATGCAGGAGCGCCCCCACGGCTCTGGCCCTGATCGCCCTCCGGGATACGCCGGCGGGCTGGGAGGCCTGGGAGGCCTGCGTCGTCAGGCTCGTGGTGCCGCTCCCGGCGGCCAGGACCGCACCCCCGACGCAACCTACGCGCAGGGGTCCGGTCACGCCCCACCCGAGCGGGGCAACCCGCCGGGGCAGCAGCCTGGGTACGGGCGGGGGCGCCACCCCGGCGACGGCCGCGCCTCCTTCCCCGACGCACCTCGTCACAGCGACTGGGGTAACGGTCCCGGCGCGGGGCATGACGACGGCCACGACCACGGCCACGCTCAAGGGTCCGGCCGCGCCGACGCTCAGGCGCCCGGCCACGTAGACGCTCAGGGGCCCGGCCGTGGTCACGGCCATGGTTTCCGTCACGATCACGATGCCGACCACGATCACCGTGCCGGTCCCGGTCCCGGTGCCGTCAGCGACGGGAGCGGCGTCGGCGGCGGACATGGCCCCGGGCCCGGGCATACGCACGGTCACAGCCACAGCCACGGACCGGCCGCCCCCGTCTCCCGTCATCTGCGCAAGGTCATCGCGGCCATCCTCATCCCGTTCGGCGCCGCGGTGCTGGTGGGACTCGTGGTGCTGTGGCCCGGCGGGGCCCCCGCGCACGAGCGCACCGGCGTCGGCTTCGACCGGCAGACCCAGCAGGCCACGGTCACCAAGGTGCTGCGCGTGAGCTGCGCATCGGTGAACGCCTCGGGCGAGACCCCCACCGGGGACACCTCCACGGCCGAAGGATCCTCCGCCCAGCAGCAGGCGGGCGGCACCTGCAAGAAGGCCACGATCCGGGTGGACACCGGCGACGACAAGGGCCGCACGTTCACCGAGATCGTCCAGCCGGACCAGTCACGGCAGTTGGAGCAGGGCGAGAAGGTCGTGGTCGCCTACGAGCCCTCCGCGCCGAAGGACCTGCAGTACTCGGTCGCCGACGTGAACCGTCGTGTTCCGATGGCCTTGCTGGCCATCATCTTCGCGGTCGCCGTCGTGGTCGTCGGGCGGCTCCGCGGCGTGATGGCGCTGATCGCGCTGGCCATCAGCTTCATGGTGCTGAACTTCTTCGTCCTCCCCGCGATCCTGCAGGGTTCCAACCCGCTGATCGTGGCGGTGGTGGGGTCGAGCGCCATCATGCTGATCGCGTTGTATCTCTGTCACGGCCTCTCGGCCCGGACCTCGGTCGCGGTGCTCGGCACGCTCATCTCACTGCTGCTGATCGGCGTCCTCGGTTCGCTGTTCATCGACTGGGCGTTCCTGACCGGCAACACGGACGACAACACGGGCCTGATCCACGGCCTGTACCCGTCCATCGACATGAGCGGTCTGCTGCTCGCCGGCATCATCATCGGCTCGCTCGGTGTCCTCGACGACGTGACCGTCACCCAGACGTCGGCGGTCTGGGAGTTGCACGAGGCCAACCCGGCGATGGGCTGGCGCGCCCTGTACCGCGCCGGCATCCGCATCGGCCGGGACCACATCGCCTCCGTGGTGAACACGCTCGTCCTCGCCTACGCGGGCGCGGCGCTTCCCCTGCTGCTGCTCTTCTCGATCGCGCAGAGCAGCGTGGGGACGGTCGCCAACAGCGAGCTGGTCGCCGAGGAGATCGTGCGGACCCTGGTGGGCTCGATCGGCCTGGTCGCCTCCGTACCCGTCACGACGGCCCTGGCGGCCCTCGTGGTCGCCGCGGACCGCCCGTCCTCGACGGCGGCGCCCACGACGGCTCAGAGTGCGTCTCCGGCAGCTTCGGCGGCTTCGGCGGGGGCGGTGCCCGTCGGTTCTGCCCCGGCCCCGGGCCGGGGCGGCCGGGGCAGACGGCGCAAGCACTGATCGAACCGCCGGTCCGGGAAACCCCCTTGGGCCAGCTGCCCGGCCCGCCGGGACGGCGTCGGTCCCGGAGGTCCCGGGCAGCCGCACGGCCCGCAAAGCGACATCCGCACGGCCCCCGCACAGGACGAGCCGTGCGGACGACGCGGGCACCGCGGGTATGGGCGGTGCGGGCGGCGCCGGACCAGGCGGTGCTGGCCGCCGGGTGCGGGCGGTGCGGGCGGCGCCGGACCAGGCGGTGCTGGCCGCCCTGCACACGCCGCCAGGAGACGAAGAACCGTTCCTGCGCAACGCCGTCCGCAGCCGGACACCCGATCCGGCACCGCCCGCCCCGTCACCTCAGCCGGCGTTCTGCTCCTCCGCCAGGATGCGGTTCAGCGCCTCGTCCAGATGCGCGTCGAAGTCGGCGAGTGCGCCCTCCTGGCCGAGCGGGACCACCTTGTCGGTGCGGTCGAGGAACGCCACCAACGGGGCCGCCGAGGAGCGGAACAGCGCCTGGTCGCCGCCGACCTGAAGCCGGATCAGCACTTCGCCCAGAACGTCGGGTTCCACCGGTGAAACCCGGACGTCTCCCTCCCCACAGGGCCTGCCCACCCCGTCGATGAGCAGCTCACGCCCGAAAGCCCAGGTCACCGGGGCGTCGCCGGGCAGATGGAAGGTGAGCCGCACGGCATAGGGATCGCACGACTCGTACCCCAGCTCAACGGGGATGCGGAACGAGAGCTCCTCGGAGACGAGGAAACTCATCATGACCTCTGCCTGTACTGCCTGCACGGACTCGCGCATCGCCTTACCCCGTCATTTGCCGTCGACTGGCCGGGAATGGACCATCTGACACTGCACGCATCTTGCAGAAAGTACACAACAGATCACAAGGAGTGAGTTTTCAGATACTGATAGAGATCGCGAGCGACCCCAGGAGCCGCCCCACCTCGTTCTGCAGCTCCCGGGCCGCGGGCAGCAACCGGTCGGCGTGATGGGCGGGCAGGGAGATCGCCATGGTGGCGGCCGTGGTGCCCACCGTGATCGGAATCGCGGCGCAGACCGTGCCCAGCGCGTACTCCTGCCGTTCCAGGACGGGGTCCATACGCCGCATGCGTTCCAGGCGCCGCAACAGTGCGTGGTTGTCCCGCACGGTGTAGGGGGTGATCGACTGCGCCGGGTAGCGGGCCAGATGGTCGCGGCGCGTCTCCTCGTCCAGCTGGGACAGAAGGCACTGGCCGATGGCGTGCGCGTGTGCCGTCTCGCGGAAGTCGGCCCATTCCTCCACCGCCGGGTTCCCCGGGGTGTCCGAGACGCACATGATCTCGATCTCGCCCTCGCGGTAGCGGGCGTAGTACACGGGCACACCGATCGAATCGCGCCACTGCGCGAGTGTGTCGGCGACCGTGCTGCGACGTTTCTGCGCCGCTCCGCTGCTGCCGAGCCGCTCGGCGGCCTCGCCGAGGAAGAACAGTCCCTTGTCCCGGCGCAGATAGCCCTCGTGCACCAGCGTGCGGAGCAGGTGGTAGGCGGTGGGCAGCGCCAGACCGGTCTCCCGGGCCAGTTGCTTGGCCGGGGCTCCGTATGCGTGCTCGGCGACGGATTCCAGCAGCCGCATGGCGCGCTGTACCGAGCCGATCAGGGTGGCCGCCGCCGGATTCGGCTGCCCGGGAACCCCGGGGTTCGGGGGGCGTTGGAGGGGAGGCGCCGGTGGACGCGGCTGGTCGGGAGGCGCGTGCGGCTCTGCGGATGCGGTGTCAACCATGGCCAAGGGTCACTCTCGAAGGGCGAGGGGCGGGCCGTGCGGGGAACACGGGTGGGGGTGTGCGCCGCTCGCGGGGTCGTCCCCGCGTCGAGTTCCGGACTTTAACCGGCTGCCACCGCATGCAGACGGGCTGTCAGGAAAACTTCCCCCGGGCGAGGGAACCGGCGAATCGTGTTACCGATCACCGGTCGTCCGCGCCCCGCATCGCTCACCAGTCGCTGCGCGAGGAGGAACTCGAGAGGAACTTCCGCACCACGTAGATCAGTCCGCCGACCAGCGCGACGAAGACCAGCAGCTTGAACAGCAGGCCGATCACGAACCCGACGACGCTGGCTATCAGCCCGCCGAACACGACCAGGGCGATGACCGGCACCGCAACCCACTTCACCCACCACGGCAGTCCCGAAAAAATCTCTTGCATGGCCCTGGCCCTCATCCTCTTCGGTCGAAGTCCGGCACCCTGTCGGGCCGGATCATTTCGATGTCCTGCCGTCGATGCTAGGGCCGGAGGGGGTGCCCGCGGGGGCCTCGCACCCCTTGTCCTCCCCTGACCGATCCCCTAGGGAACCCGGAGGCCGGGACTCGGCTGCAAGGCGGAGACGGTCAACCCTCCGGCGGCGAGAACACGACGAGGACCCGCAGGTCCTCACTGATGTGATGGAACTTGTGGGCGACGCCCGCCGGGACGTACACCACGCTGCCGCGCGCCACCTGCGTGGTCTCCAGGCCGACGGTGATCGACGCCCGTCCGCTCACGACGAAGTACACCTCGTCCTGATTGTGCGGGTTCTGTGGATCATGCGTGCCGGCGTCGAGCGCGTACAGTCCGACCGACATGTTCCGTTCGCGCAGAAACTGCAGGTAGGCCCCGTCGTTGGAGGCGCGTTCCGCCTCCAGTTCATCCAACCGGAATGCCTTCATCGACCTAGTCCGCCCTCGTCCGGTGCTCGTTGCCGATCTCTCTGCCACGATCAGACACATGAAGAATTTCGTAGTCAAGACGATCGCCAACGCAGGCGCCCTGGCGGTCGCCGTCTGGCTGCTCGACAAGATCACCCTGACCGGTGACAGCACGGGCAAAAAGGTCGGCACTCTCATCCTCGTAGCCCTGCTCTTCGGCCTGGTGAACTCCCTGGTCAAGCCGATAGTCAAGGTGCTGACCTTTCCCCTGTTCATCCTCACGCTCGGTCTGATCACCCTGGTGGTCAACGCGCTGATGCTGCTGCTCACCTCATGGCTGGCCGACACGTTCGACCTGAGTTTCCACGTCGACGGGTTCTGGACCGCGGTCCTGGGCGGTCTGATCATCTCGGTCGTGTCCTGGGCGCTCAACGTCGTCCTGCCGGACGGGGACTGACCGGTCGATGACCTACCGCGTCTGTTTCGTCTGCACCGGCAACATCTGCCGCTCGCCGATCGCCGAGTCGGTCTTCCGCGCGCGCGTGGCGGACGCCGGTCTCGAGGCACTGATCGAGGTCGACAGCGCCGGCACGGGTGACTGGCACGAGGGCGAGAACGCCGACCCGCGCGCGCTCGACGTCCTGGAGGGGCACGGGTACGCCCTCGACCACACGGCCCGGCGGTTCGAGCCGTCCTGGTTCGCCCGCCTCGACCTGGTGATCGCCCTGGACTCCGGCCACCTCAGGGCCCTGCGCGGGCTCGCGCCGACGCCGGAGGACGCGGCGAAGGTACGGCTGCTGCGGTCCTACGCCCGCCCGGAGGC
Source organism: Streptomyces sp. SAS_272 (assembly GCF_052543235.1). Taxonomy (NCBI): domain Bacteria; kingdom Bacillati; phylum Actinomycetota; class Actinomycetes; order Kitasatosporales; family Streptomycetaceae; genus Streptomyces; species Streptomyces sp. SAS_272. Next base: position 32,474 of record NZ_JBMNDR010000007.1, read on the forward strand.
CGGCCGTCGCCCAGGGGCCGGTTCGCCGGCTTCCTCCGACCCGGCCGACGGCGACCTCGACGTCCCCGACCCCTACTACGGGGGCCGGGAGGGCTTCGAGGAGTGTCTTGAGATGGTGGAGGAGGCGAGCGACGGTCTGCTCGCCGCCGTACGGGACGACATGGAAGGACGAGTGGCATGAACGATTCCGCTGCGAACGGGGGCCTTCCGGGAGGCGACGGCGAGGGCACCCGCGCGGTGCGGGCCGGGCTGCCCGAGCCCGTGAAGCACGAGCCGACCCTCCCCGGTCCGGTGTTCGCAGCCCATTTCCACCTGCCGGGCGAGCCCACGGGGCCCTACACCTACGGACGCGACGAGAACCCGACGTGGACCCGCCTGGAGCACGCCATCGGCGAGCTCGAAGCGCCGGGGCAGGACGGCGTCGAGACGCTCGTCTTCGCCTCCGGCATGGCCGCGATCTCCTCGGTGCTCTTCTCCCAGCTGCGCGCCGGCGACGTCGTCGTGCTTCCCGATGACGGCTACCAGGCACTGCCCCTGGCACGCGCACAGCTGGAGGCGTTCGGCATCGAGGTGCGTACCGCACCGACGGGCGGCGACGCTCAACTCGCCCTCCTCGACGGTGCGAAGCTGCTGTGGATCGAGTCCCCGTCGAACCCCGGGCTCGACGTGTGCGACATCGGCCGGCTGGTCGAGGCGGCGCACGCGCACGGCGCGCTGGTGGCCGTCGACAACACGCTCGCCACCCCGCTCGGCCAGCGTCCGCTTGCCCTGGGCGCCGACTTCTCGGTGGCCAGCGGCACCAAGCAGCTCACGGGACACGGCGACGTTCTCCTCGGCTACGTCACCGGGCGCAGCGGCGAGGCGATGACGGCCGTACGACGCTGGCGCAAGATCGTCGGGGCGATTCCCGGGCCCATGGAAGCCTGGCTCGCGCACCGGTCGATCGCCACCCTGCAACTGCGTGTCGACCGGCAGAGCGCCGGCGCTCTGGCCGTGGCCGAGGCGCTGCGGGGGAGGCCCGAGGTGAGCGGGCTGCGCTATCCGGGGCTGCCCGACGATCCCTCGCACAAGGTCGCCTCGCAGCAGATGCGGCGTTATGGCTGCGTGGTCTCCTTCACGCTGCCCACGCGCGCGCGTGCCGAGCGTTTCCTCGAGGCCCTGCGCCTGGTGGACGACGCCACGAGCTTCGGCGGGGTCCGCTCCACCGCGGAGCGCCGTGGACGCTGGGGCGGAGACGCGGTACCGGAGGGCTTCATCCGGCTGTCCGTGGGTGCCGAGGACATCGAGGACCTGGTGGCGGACGTGCTGCGTGCGCTGGAGGAATCGGCGCCATGACCGGCTCGGGAATCCCCGGTGGGCGTCCCTTGGCCGCGACGGACGGTCCGAGCCTCCCCCCTCGTGGCTCGGACCGCCCGCGGTTCTGCGCGCGAAGAACCGCATCCACAAGGCTAGTTGACTCTGTGTCAGTGTCCAATCACTCTAGCGGCAGAGACCTATCGACTTATTTATAGTTGAGCCCTGCCTCGGAGCCGGGAGGGAGTCGGGAAAGAGGAGGAAGCGCCGTGGATCTGGCCTTGTTGCGCACGTTCGTGACCGTGCACCGGGCCGGCTCCTTCACCCGCGCCGCCGCTCTGCTGGGGCTGTCCCAGCCGGCCGTCACCTCTCAGATCCGCACCCTGGAGCGGCAGTTGGGACGCCCTCTGTTCCTCCGCCAGGCTCGCGGCGTCACCCCGACCAGCATCGGCGACGAGCTCGCCCACAAGGCCGCTCCGCATCTCGACGCCCTGGCGGAGATCGCCCAGACCGGCCTGGACGACGAGTCCGCCGAGCGCACGCTGCACCTGGCCGGACCCCCCGAGTTCACGGCCGAGCGGGCCCTGCCCGCGCTCACCGGGCCGTCCCTCGACGACGGGCACGGGTTCACTGTGCGCGCCGCCTTCGGCAACGCCGAAGAGGTCCTGGAGGGCCTGGCCGCCGGGCATCATGACCTGGCCATCAGTACGGTCCGGCCGCGCGGGGCGCTCCTGACGGCCACCCCGCTGTGCGATGAGGAGCATGTCCTGGTTGCCGCCCCCCACTGGGACGAGCTGATCGACGCCGGGAAGCTGTGCCGCAAGGGTGCGACCGCGCTGGAGAACCTGCCCGTCATCGAGGTTCATGAGTCGCTTCCCCTGGTCTCCCGCTACTGGGCCACGGTTTTCGACTCCCTCCCGGCGGCCTCGGGCGCCGTCATCGTTCCCGACCTCCGCGCGGTACTCGCCTGCGCGATCGCCGGAGCAGGCCTGGCGGTGCTGCCCCGCTATCTGTGCGCAGCCGCTCTCGAGCGCGGTGAGGTCGTCGCGCTGCATGAGCCGGCGGTGCCTCCGCTGCGCACCTACGTCCTCGTCGTGCGTACCGGGACGCTGGCGGTGCCCCAGGTGGCAAGGGCCCACGAGCGCTTGCTGACGGCCGCTGCCGCGTGGTGCTGACGCCATTTTCAGGCGATGTCACAGCCTGGGTCGGTCTGGTCACAGATCACGATGTTTCACGTGGAACCAGCCGGGCCACATTTCTCCCATGACCGTCCGACCCGTGGTCAAGCGCACCGCACGAGCCGTACTGCTTGACGGCGACAACCTGATCCTGATCAAACGCACCAAGCCCGGTGTGGATCCCTACTGGGTCACGCCCGGTGGCGGGGTCGAGCCGGACGACGCGACCGTCGTGGACGCCCTGCACCGCGAAGTCCACGAGGAACTGGGCGCCAAGATCATTGACGTGGTCCCCTGTTTCGTGGACACCGTCGAGCACATCGGCGACGACGGCGGTGCGACCGGCGTGAAGGTGCAGCACTTCTTCGTCTGCCGTCTGGAGTCCATGGACCCGGCACAGCGGCACGGCCCCGAGATCGAGGAACCGGCCGGCGAGTACGAGATCGTCCGCGTGCCGTTCACCCGCGTCGGGATCGCCTCCGTCCACCTGGTGCCGCTGTCACTGCGGCACTACCTCGACGGCAATATCGAGGGCGTCCGTGCCATGCACGCACCCGACCTCGGCTGACGTCCGGATCCTCCACGGTGCGACATCGGGTACCGGCGTGCAGGCCTGGGGCGGCAGCGGCCCTGGATCGGGACGCTTCTCAACCGGTCACTGCTGTGCGTACTGCCCCAGCGCGCCGACCGGACATGCGCCAACCGCCGGACAACGCTCGGGCCGGTCCCGTTCGACGTTTCACGTGAAACACCTCTCCCTTCAGCACCCGGGTGGAGGTATGGCCAAAAGCGCCTTCCCTCGAGGGGAAACGAGTGGACGTCAACAGCGCTGGTCGGACAGCCTGAGCGGCGTGCCGACTCCTTCCCTCGCTCATCTGCCCATCCGCCGTCTGACGCACCGCGATCTCGCCGCCTGTGCGGACTTGTCCGAGGACCGGGGGTGGCCACGCGAGGAGCACAAGTGGAGCCTCCTCCTGTCAGCCGGGACGGGTTACGGCATCGACGACCCCGACGGAGGCCTCGTCAGTGCCTGCGTCGTCACCGAGTACGGCCCGTACGGCAGCCCTTCCTTCGGGGCCATCGGCATGGTGCTGGTCGCCGGGCGGCACGCCCGGCGAGGCGTCGGCAGGCGCCTCATGCGGCACATCGTCTCCCTGATGGGCACCACGCCGCTGACCCTGCACGCGACGCCGAACGGTCGTCCGCTCTACGAGGAGCTCGGCTTCAAGACCACGGGCCGGGCGGAAATGCTGCGCGGGCGTCTCACGCCGGGTGTCCCGGACCCGGACGTGACCACCCGCGCCGCCACGGCCGAGGACCTCCCCTCGATCCTCCGCCTCGACGAGGAGGTCTTCGGCGCCGACCGCACGCATGTGATCACTCGCTTGCCCGCCTTCGCCGACCAGTTCCGGGTCGCCGAGGAGGCCGGCCGGATCATCGGCTACTCGGCGGCCTGGCCCAACATGGACACGCAGGTCGTCGGCCCGTTGATCGCCCGGGACACGAAGACCGCACAATCCCTTCTGGCCTCGCTCGCCGACCGCACGGACCGGCCGCTGCGCACGGACATCGACGTACGGCATGAGGAGCTGCTGGCGTGGGTGAAGGCACGGGGACTGGAGTCGGTCGCCTTCAACTCCGTGATGACCTACGGCATCCCGAATGTGCCAGGGGACTGGCGCCGACGCTTCGCTCCACTGACCGTGGCCGCCGGCTGACGAAGGCTGCTGACGACAGCGGAGGAGCGGGCGAACGGACACAGGCGAACACCGGCTGGTCAGTGCCGGGCAGCGGCCTGCCGCCCGTCGCCGGCGCCCGCGGCGACCAGGAGACCGGGTCGGCCGGAGGTGGTGCCACGGCGCTCCAGCGCGGCAGAGACGACGGCGAGGACAAGGGCGCCTGCGGCGAGGGTCGCTCCCACCCAGTTCGGCGCGGTGTAGCCCAGACCGGCGGCGATGACCATGCCTCCGAGCCAGGCCGACAGCGCGTTGCCCAGGTTGAAGGCGCCGATGTTCACCGCCGACGCGAGCGTCGGCGCGCCGTGCGCCTGATCCAGGACGCGTTTCTGCAACGGCGGGACGGTGGCGAAGCCGAGAGCGCCGATGAGGACGATGGTGACGGCTGCGAGGATCTTGTGGTGAGCGGTCAGCGTGAACAGCGCCAGGACGACCGCCAGGGCGCCCAGCGACACGTACAGCATGGGCATCAGGGCACGGTCGGCGTACCTGCCGCCGACGAGGTTCCCGCCCACCATCCCGAGCCCGAAGAGGACCAGCAGCCAGGTGACGGACCCGTCGGCGAAGCCCGCCACATGGGTCATCATCGGCGCGATGTAGGTGATGGCCGCGAAGACGCCGCCGAAGCCGAGGACGGTCATCGCCATGGCGAGCAGAACCTGGGCGTTCTTGAAGGCGGCCAGTTCGTGTCGTAGGCGTACGCCTGCGGTCCGCGGCATGTCGGGCACGAGCCGGGCGATGCCCACGAGACCCACGACGCCCAACGCGGCAACGAGGGTGAAGGTGAACCGCCAGCCGACGGTTTGTCCGACGAGCGTACCCAGCGGGACGCCGACCACGTTGGCGACGGTGAGCCCGGTGAACATCATCGCGATGGCGCCGGCCTTCTTGTCGGGGGCGACCAGATCGGCGGCGACGACCGATCCGATGCCGAAGAACGCCCCGTGGGCGAGGGAGGCCACGACACGGCCGATCAGCATCACGGCGAAGGTCGGGGCGACGGCGGAAAGCAGGTTGCCCACGATGAACAGGCCCATCAGCACCATCAGCATCCTCTTGCGGGACACCTTGGTGCCGAGAACGGTCATCAGCGGAGCACCGAACATGACGCCGAGTGCGTACCCCGTCACCAGAAGGCCCGCGGTGGGGATGGAGACCCCGAAATCGCCTGCGACCTCGGGCAGAAGCCCCATGATCACGAACTCGGTCGTTCCGATCCCGAAGGCTCCGATCGCGAGAGCCAGAAGCGCGAGAGGCATGAGAGGCAGCCCCTTCCAGACGATTGCAGAAGCACTTAACGCTCGCTCACAATAATTGCATACGCGGGTTATGTGCAAGCGCGCACTATCGCGGCGCTGGCCTATCCTGGTCTCAGCCGCCCGGGACGGAGGAGAACGCCCATGACTGCGACGGACCCCGCGCTCACTGCTCTCGCCCAGGGCTGGTGCGCGCTCTCCCTGCTGCACGGGAGAATCGAGGCCCACATCGAGCGCGCCCTGCAGGCCGGGCACGACCTGAGCGTGCGCGAATACTCTCTGCTCGACGTGCTCAGTCGGCAGCACGACGGCGACGGAGGGCATCTGCAGATGAAGCAGGTGGCCGACGCGGTCGTTCTCAGCCAGAGCGCCACGACCCGGCTCGTCACCCGGCTCGAGGACCGCGGGCTCCTCGAGCGTTACCTCTGCCCCACCGACCGCCGGGGCATCTACACCAACGTCACCGAAACCGGCCTGACTCTACTCGCCGCCGCCCGTCCGACCAACGACGCCGCCCTGCGTGAAGCCCTCGACGAAGCCGCAAAGACCCCGGAGCTGGCCCCCCTGGTCCAGGTCGTGGAATCGCTCGGAGCGCCTGCTGCCGCCGCATGAACCTAGGGTGGCGCCATGGGAGATCTTGAAATACGAGCCGCCGTCGCTGAGGACGTTCCCGCGATCGTCGGCATGCTCGCGGACGACCCTCTGGGCGCGCAGCGCGAGTCGCCGGACGATCTGGGCCCCTATCTGGCCGCTCTCGAACGGTTGACCGCCGACCCGAACCAGCGATTGGTCGTCGCCGTACGCGAGGGACGCGTCGTCGGCACCCTGCAGCTGACGATCGTGCCGGGTCTGTCCCGGCGGGGCGCGACCAGGTCGATCATCGAAGGCGTGCGCGTGCACGCCGACGAGCGCGGCAGCGGTCTGGGCACCCGGTTCATCGAGTGGGCGATCGAGGAGTCCCGTCGGGAGAACTGTCAACTCGTGCAGTTGACGTCGGACAACACTCGCACCGACGCCCACCGGTTCTACGAACGACTCGGCTTCACGGCCACGCACGTCGGTTTCAAGCTGCAACTCTGAGAACTGGCGCAGGGTGCGGAAACACCGAGTGGACGTGGGGGTCCTGTTTCACGTGAAACAGGGCCCCTCCCTTCGTCGGCGGGCGGTCTCCCGCCCGTTCCGCCCGCAAGGCGGTCAGGCGATCCCCCGCCACCCCCCGGCGTCGACCCCACCGGGCACTGCGGCCCCCTCCTCGTACGGCTGACGCGTGAACACGAACGACCCCAGGTCCAGGTGGTCCACGCTTCCGTCGGGCCGCCGTACGGCCTTCAGGGGCTCTCCTGCGTAGTAGCCGTCCAGGCCGGTCCAGGTACCGTCCCCGTTCGGCCGGAACCGGGAACGCCGACCGCCGCCGGCCAGCGGTCCCAGGGAGACGAGCCCGTCGGCCGTGACCCGAAGGGCGAAAGCACTCGTACCCCAGTACCATTGCCCCGCCAACTCCAGCACGGCCGGGTCGACTTCCGGCAACGGCCGCCAGGGCTCGGGGATCCGCGGCTCGGCGTCGGCGACGATGCGTACGAGATCGGACGCCACCTGGGACACCATGAGGCCGGAGGTGCAGTTGGCGAGCACCACAGCGGCCACGTCGTCCGCCACGCCGATGGTGAGGGACGCCAGGAAGCCCGGCACCGATCCGGAGTGACCCACAAGCAGGCGACCGTCGCGCTGCTGGATCTGCAGCCCGAGACCATAGGTCGCTCCCTCGGCCAGATCCCCCGGACCGGCGGGCGCGGACGGCGTCTGCATCTCCCGCAGGGTCTCCGCGCCGAGCACCCGGTCGTCGCCGTGCGCCAGAAAGGCGGCGAAGCGTGCGAGGTCTCCGGTCGTGGACCAGAGCTGTCCCGCGGAAGCCATGCGCCCGAAGTCCTCGGCGGGCTCGGGCAGCATGACGTCGGCCCACGGATGCACCGCCCAGCCGCCCGCGGTCGGCGCCTGCGGCCGGACACCCGTGCGCGCCAGCCCCAGAGGTTCGATCACCTCACGTCGCACCGCCTCCTCCCAGGACACCCCGCGGAGCTTCTCCACGAGGGCGCCCAGGAGGGTGTAGCCGACGTTCGAGTAGTGATACCGACGTCCGGAGGCGCAGGGAGCGGTCTGATCGCCCAGGACGTCGGCGAGCTCGGGGCGCAGCGATCCGGGAGTGCGCTCCCACCACGGGCCGGGTGACTCGGCGGCCAACCCGGCGGTGTGGGCCAGCAGTTCGGCCACGGTGGCCTCGCCCGCGGCGGTGCCGGGCAGGTGCTTCTCCAGCGGGTCCTCGAGCCCGAGCGCTCCCTCGTCGCGCAGCCGCAGCACGAGGACCGCGGTGAAGGTCTTGGTGATCGAGCCGATCCGGTACTGCACATTCTGGTCCGGTGCGTGTCCGTCCACCGAGGTCCGCGACCCGTGCCACACGGCCTGCCCGTCCCTCACGACCGCGGCGACGAGCGACGGGGCCCGGCCTTCCGACTGGGCCACGGCGATCCGGTGCAGCAGCGCCCGACGGGTGCCGGCCAGCAGGCCTTCCTGAGGTGTCGTCATGGGCCCAGTCCACCCGTCGGAACCCCCGGCGTCGAGTCAATTTGGCCCGGGGCCTGGGATCTCGCCGTCCGTGGCACAGCTTGGCGCTGTGACCTGCGACGTCACTGGTCTTCTCATGGCTTGGCCGATGAGTCGTGTCTCATCGCCGTGCATGTCCTCTGTGGCGATCCTCCTGGCCTCAAGGTGCATCCCGTTCCCGATGCGGGACCGCTTCACCGTCAGGGCAGCAGGATGACCCTGGTGAGGTCGGCGCGGGCTTCCATTCCTCGTGCGCGCATGTCCGCTCTGAGGCCTATCGGGGGGTGAGCACACAGAACTCATGACCGTCGGGGTCGGCCATCACCACCCAGTCGACATCCCCTTGGCCGATGTCGATGCGCGTCGCCCCGAGGGAGACGAGCCGATCGACCTCCCCCTGCAGGTCGCTGCCGGCCGGTGGGGCGAGGTCGAAGTGCAGCCGATGCTTCCCCGTCTTCGGCATCAGGGGTGGACCGCCCCACGTGATCTTCGGACCACCGTGGGGTGAGCGGATCGCGGTCTCCTGTTCCTGGTCCCACACCAACGGCCAGCCCAGCGCTCGGCTCCAGAAGTACCCGGCCTCCTGCGAACCATCGCCCGCCAGCGCTCCAAGGAATCCGCAGTCGGCGAGGAAGCTGTTGCCCGGCCCGAGGACACAGAACTCATTGCCCTCGGGGTCCGCGAGCACCACATGCCCCTCCTCGGGGCGTTGGCCGACGTCGATATGCCGGGCGCCGAGTTCGAGCGCCCTTTCCACCACCTGCATCTGGTCGTCCAGGGACGTGCTCGTCAGATCGAAGTGCATGTGGTTCTGAACCGTCTTCGGCTCCTGGGTCGGTAGGAAGCGGAGCCGGAACCCGGTGTCGTCGCCGGGCAGCAGCGTGATGTCGTCGAAGGAGTCCTCGGATGCCTCCCAACGGAGAAAGTCCGCCCAGAAGCGCGCGAGACGGAGCGGGTCGTGCGCATCGAAACACAGAGCGTGCAGGCGAGAAGGCATCCGTAGGTCTCCCGGTCGGGGCGGGCGGCTCATGTTGGAGCCTGCGCAGCCGGTTGCCGGCTGGTCAACTGGTTAACGCTCGCGCTCATCCGCTGCGAGCACGCTCGAAACGCAGCCCGTCCGGACTGTCGCAGGGCTGAGGATGCCCGGATCGACCGGACCGGAGTGCGGCCCGCAGTGAAGGACCGACGCCGTCCACCAACTCGGATCTGAGACCCTGCAACTCGGGATCAGGTCTGGGCCATGTCCACGAATCGTGAGTAGTGGCCCTGGAAGGCGACCGTGATCGTGGCCGTCGGGCCGTTACGGTGCTTGCCCACGATGATGTCTGCCTCGCCCGCGCGCGGGGACTCCTTCTCGTACGCGTCCTCGCGGTGCAGCAGGATCACCATGTCGGCGTCCTGCTCGATGGAGCCGGACTCACGTAGATCGGACACCATCGGCTTCTTGTCCGTGCGCTGCTCGGGGCCACGGTTGAGCTGCGAGAGCGCGATCACCGGCACCTCCAGCTCCTTGGCCAGCAGCTTGAGGTTTCGGGACATGTCCGAGACCTCCTGCTGACGGCTCTCGGAGCGCTTGGAGCCACCGGCCTGCATCAGCTGCAGATAGTCGATGATCACGAGCTTGATGTCGCTGCGCTGCTTCAGCCGGCGGCACTTGGCACGGATCTCCATCATCGACAGGTTCGGGGAGTCGTCGATGTAGAGCGGCGCCGAGGAGACCTCGGGCATCCGGCGGGCCAGCCGGGTCCAGTCGTCGTCGGTCATGGTGCCGGAGCGCATGTGGTGAAGGGCGACGCGGGCCTCGGCGGACAGCAGACGCATCGCGATCTCGTTGCGGCCCATCTCGAGGGAGAAGATGACGCTCGGCAGGTTGTGCTTGATCGACGCCGCGCGCGCGAAGTCCAGCGCGAGCGTCGACTTTCCCATGGCGGGACGGGCCGCGATGACGATCATCTGGCCCGGGTGCAGTCCGTTGGTGAGGGAATCGAGGTCCGTGAAACCGGTGGGCACGCCCGTCATCTCACCGCTGCGTGAGCCGATCGCCTCGATCTCGTCGAGAGCGCCCTCCATGATGTCGCCGAGCGGCAGGTAGTCCTCGCTGGTGCGCTGCTCGGTGACGGCGTAGATCTCCGCCTGGGCCCGGTTGACGATCTCGTCGACATCGTCGTCGGCCGCGTATCCCATCTGCGTGATCCGGGTGCCGGCCTCGACCAGCCGGCGCAGGACCGCCCGCTCGTGGACGATCTCCGCGTAGTACTCCGCGTTGGCGGCCGTCGGCACCGTCTGGACGAGGGTGTGGAGATACGAGGCCCCGCCGACCTTGTTGATCTCCCCACGCTTGGTGAGCTCGGCCGCGATGGTGATCGGGTCGGCCGGCTCGCCCTTGGCGTAGACGTCGAGGATCGCCTGGTAGATCGTCTCGTGGGCCGGCTTGTAGAAGTCATGGCCCTTGAGGACCTCCACCACGTCCGCGATGGCGTCCTTCGACAGGAGCATGCCGCCGAGAACGGACTGCTCGGCGTCGAGGTCCTGCGGCGGCACCCGCTCGAAAGGCGTCCCGCCGCCCTCCCAGTCGCCGCTGTCCCGGCCCCGCTCGTGCTGTTCCTCACGTGCACGGCCCCCGTCCCCTCGTCGGCGGGAGGCGGGCAGACGATCACTGGGACCGCTGTCGGCCCACGGGTCGTCCAAGGGCTCGGAAATGCTCACCGAGCCACCTCCTCCCGTCCGCCGAGCGGACCTCGCCGTGCATCTGTTCTACGGCACGACACTGACAATTGAGATGCCCAACTCCGCTTGTGGTGCGTCGGTTTTGTGAGCTTTCACGGGCCGACGGACGGAGCGGGCGCCGGACCACGGTAGGCCCGCGGGCACCGTCAGCCAATCTGGTTATCCACAGGCCATGTGGACGACGGCCCCGATGCTGTGGAGAACTCCGCCAAACCTGTGCACGACCCGGTGGACAGGCCTGTGAACAAGCCCTCGATTTTTCTCGTCCAACCCTTCTGAGCTGCGACTTCCCCATCCACCGGCTGTGCAGAAGAAAAAGTTGCCCGGTCGGACCAAGATCCCTTCGAACGGCGCGCGAGAAGGAGTGGGACGCAACGCCGAGTAAGGGTCACAACACAATTGTGTCTCTTACCTGTGGACGATTAGATTAGTGCTCATGACACAGGCTCCCGCGCCCGCCAAGGCTCCCCGGCGACGGCACGATCGCGAGATCCTCGCACTGGCCGTGCCGGCGTTCGGCGCACTCGTCGCCGAGCCGCTCTTCGTCCTGGCCGACAGCGCGATCGTCGGCCATCTCGGCACCGCCCAACTGGCCGGGCTCGGCATCGCCTCCGCCCTCCTCACGACCGCCGTCAGCGTCTTCGTCTTCCTCGCCTACGCCACCACGGCCGCCGTTGCCCGCCGTGTCGGCTCCGGTGACCTTCCGGCCGCCATCCGGCAGGGCATGGACGGCATCTGGCTGGCACTGTTGCTGGGCGCCGCCGTGATCATCGCTGTCCTGCCCTGGGCCCCGTCCCTGGTGGGCCTCTTCGGCGCATCGGACACGGCCGCACCGTACGCCACGACCTATCTGCGCATCTCGGCCCTCGGCATCCCCGCCATGCTCGTCGTCCTGGCAGCGACGGGAGTTCTGCGCGGACTTCAGGACACGAGGACACCTCTCTACGTCGCCGTCGGCGGATTCATCGCCAACGGCGCACTGAACGTCGCTCTCGTCTACGGTGCGGATCTCGGCATCGCCGGATCCGCCTGGGGAACCGTCATCGCCCAATGGGCCATGGCCGTCGTCTACCTCGCGGTGGTGGTCCGGGGAGCCCGCCGTCATGGTGCGTCACTGCGGCCCGACGCCGCCGGAATCCGAGCGTCTGCGCAGGCCGGAGCCCCCTTGCTGGTCCGAACGCTGTCCCTGCGAGCGATTCTGATGATCGCCACCGCTGTGGCCGCCCGTCTCGGGGACGACGACATCGCGGCCCACCAGATCGCTCTGGGCCTGTGGAGCCTGCTCGCCTTCGCCCTCGACGCCATCGCCATCGCTGGACAAGCCATCATCGGACGCTGTCTGGGGGCCGATGATCCCCAAGGCGCCCGGGACGTCTGCCGCCGCATGGTCGAGTGGGGCATCGCCGTGGGTGTGGCACTCGGCCTGCTGGTCGTCATCACCCGGCCGCTCTTCCTGCCGCTGTTCACCAGCGACCAGGCGGTGAAAGACGCCGCGTTGCCCGCTCTGCTCCTGGTGGCGCTCGCCCAGCCCCTCTGCGGGATCGTCTTCGTACTGGACGGTGTACTGATGGGCGCGGGAGACGGTCCCTATCTGGCCTGGGCGATGGTGGCCACGCTGGCTGCCTTCACCCCCGTGGCACTGCTGGTGCCGGTCCTCGGCGGCGGTCTGACCGCGGTATGGGGAGCGATGACGTTGATGATGGCCGTGCGGATGCTCACCCTCTGGCTGCGGGCCCGCTCGGGGCGCTGGGTCATCACCGGTGCGACACGCTGACCGTTTCACGTGAAACCGAGAGTGGCCCAGCCGGTTTCACGTGAAACGGGCAAGCGGAAGGGGCCGCACCCGATGGGTACGGCCCCTCCTCAGCTCTCAAGCCGATTCCCAGCTCTGCGAGCCGGGCGAGTGCAGCGATCAGGCCGCGACGACCTCGATGTTGACCTTGGCGGCAACCTCGGGGTGCAGACGCACGGACGTCTCGTAAGCGCCCAGGGTCTTGATCGGCGAGCCGAGCTCGATGCGGCGCTTGTCGACCTCGGGGCCACCGGAAGCCTTGATCGCCGAGGCGACGTCGGCCGGGGTGACGGAACCGAAGAGACGACCGGCGTCGCCGGAGCGGACAGCCAGACGAACCCTGACGCCCTCGAGCTGGGCCTTCACAGCGTTGGCCTGCTCGATGGTCTGGATCTCGTGGATCTTGCGAGCGCGACGGATCTGCTCGACGTCCTTCTCGCCACCCTTGGTCCAACGGATCGCAAAGTTCCGCGGGATCAGGTAGTTGCGAGCGTAGCCGTCCTTGACGTCGACGACCTCGCCTGCGGCGCCGAGGCCGGAGACCTCGTGAGTGAGGATGATCTTCATTTGTCGGTCACCCTTCCCTTATCGCGCCTGGGCGGTGTAGGGCAGCAGCGCCATCTCACGGCTGTTCTTGACGGCCGTGGCGACGTCACGCTGGTGCTGCGTGCAGTTGCCGGTCACGCGGCGGGCACGGATCTTGCCGCGGTCGGAAATGAACTTCCGCAGCATGTTCGTGTCCTTGTAGTCCACGTACGTGACCTTGTCCTTGCAAAAAGCGCAGACCTTCTTCTTAGGCTTGCGCACAGGCGGCTTCGCCATGGTGTTTCTCCTGTGTGATCAAGAAGTTGGGATACGACCCGCCTTCGACCCGGTCGGGCCCGGAGCACCGGGCCCGAAGGCCTAGAAGGGGGGTTCGTCCGAGTAGCCGCCGCCGCTGGCGCCGCCGGAGTTTCCACCCCAGCCGCCGCCACCCTGGCTGCCACCGCCGCCCTGGCTGCCACCGGCGGGAGCGCCGGTCGCCCAGGGGTCGTCGGCGGGAGCGCCGCCGGCCTGCTGGCCGCCGCCGGAGTTTCCACCCCAGCCACCGCCACCCTGGCCGCCGCCACCGCCGCCGTAACCACCCTGGCCGCCCTGGCCACTGCGGCCGGAAGCCTTGGTGACCTTGGCCGTGGCACTGCGCAGGCTGGCGCCGACTTCCTCGACGTCCAGCTCGTAGACCGTGCGCTTGACGCCCTCACGGTCCTCGTAGGACCGCTGCTTCAGCCGGCCCTGCACGATGACGCGCATGCCTCGCTGGAGCGACTCCGCGACGTTCTCCGCCGCCTGACGCCAGACCGAGCAGGTCAGGAACAGGCTCTCGCCGTCCTTCCACTCGTTCGTCTGGCGGTCGAAGGTGCGGGGAGTGGACGCGACACGGAACTTCGCGACCGCCGCACCGGAGGGGGTGAAGCGCAGCTCGGGGTCGTCGACAAGATTGCCGACGACCGTGATGACGGTCTCGCCTGCCATGGGGGAACCTCTCGGCGGGTTTGCTGCTGGCTGCTGGTGCTGCTACTCGGAATCCCGAGATCAGCTGAGCGTGAGCTCAGTGGGTCTCGGGGCGGAGGACCTTGGTCCGGAGGACCGACTCGTTCAGGTTCATCTGGCGGTCGAGCTCCTTGACGACCGCAGGCTCGGCCTGCAGGTCGATGACCGAGTAGATGCCCTCGGGCTTCTTCTTGATCTCGTACGAGAGACGACGACGGCCCCAGGTGTCGACCTTCTCGACCTTTCCGTTGCCCTCACGGACGACGGAGAGGAAGTTCTCGATCAGCGGGGAGACAGCGCGCTCCTCGAGATCGGGGTCGAGGATGACCATCACCTCGTAGTGACGCATGTGGAACCCACCTCCTTTGGACTCAGCGGCCACGGTCGATCCGTGGCAGGAGGGTTGTGATGCGTAAGCAACGGTATCGGCCGCCACTGACAATCGGGGGTCGGCTGGCGACATCCTCGATCTGAGCTGGGCGGACTCCCTGGCATGGCCTGGGCAGACACCGGTGCAGAGGGTACAGACTACCTGCACACACGCTTCCGGTTGAAATCCGGCGTGGGTGACCGTCAATCTGTACACGTCGGGTGTGTATGGCGCTACGATGCGCCGCCTTCCGCAGGAGGTGCCGTATGGCACAGGCATTGCGACCCAATACCGCCGGATCTCTCTTCGCCACCGACGGCAGACCCCATCCGCTCCAGGACGCGCTGCTCGCGGTGACGCTGGTGCTCGGACTGACGGCCTTCATCACGTCGTTCTTCCACAGCCTGCATCTGCTCAGTTCCTGGACCGGCCTGGTCGGGATCCTGACGGGCGCGTACGGGCAGTGGGTCTCCGAGACCACCCGTGAACGCTTCGGTCTGATCCTGGGTCTCGGCGCCGCGGGCTTCGGCTTCTTCATCGGCATGGCGCACGGCGGCCTCTTCGGCGGACTCTGGTGACCCGGCCGGCGCCGCCGATGGCGGCGCCCCGGGTCCCCTGCGTCCCGTAGGACACCCGGAACACCCACGAACCCAGACGGAACGCCCCGGCCGCGCGCGGGCCGGGGCGCAGGTTCCCTACGCCCAGTCAGGCCGCTCGAAAGGCGCAGTAGGCTTCGGCGCGAGAGCCGGAGCCCCTGAACGGATGGGGACACACCAGCCCGAGGAGCGCCCCGAATGAGCCTGACCCTGAGGACGATCAGCCGCGAGCAGCATCTGGCATACATCCAGAGCCTGCCGTCGGCGAGCCACATGCAGGTTCCGGCCTGGGCCGACGTCAAGGCCGAGTGGCGCTCGGAGAGCCTCGGCTGGTTCGACGAGCGGACCGGGGAACTGGTCGGCGCGGGTCTCGTCCTCTACCGCCAGCTGCCCAAGATCAAGCGCTACCTGGCCTATCTGCCCGAGGGCCCGGTCATCAACTGGTACGCGCCGAATCTCACCGAGTGGCTGGAACCGATGCTCGCGCACCTCAAGCAGCAGGGCGCGTTCTCGGTGAAGATGGGTCCGCCGGTGATCATCCGCCGCTGGGAGGCCACCTCGATCAAGGCCGGCATTCAGAGCCCGGACGTGAAGCGACTGCGCGACATCGAGGCCGACTTCATCGAGCCGCGCGCCTTCGAGGTGGCCGACAAGCTGCGCCGAATGGGCTGGCAGCAGGGCGAGGACGGCGGAGCCGGTTTCGGCGACGTCCAGCCGCGCTACGTCTACCAGGTGCCGCTGGCGAACCGTTCCCTCGAAGAGGTCCACAAGAACTTCAACCAGCTGTGGCGCCGCAACATCAAGAAGGCCGAGAAGGCCGGCGTCGAGGTCGTCCAGGGCGGTTACCACGATCTCGAGGAATGGCAGCGTCTGTACGAGATCACGGCCTTGCGCGACCACTTCCGGCCGCGCCCGCTGTCGTACTTCCAGCGCATGTGGTCGGCCCTCAACTCCGAGGATCCCAACCGGATGCGGCTGTACTTCGCCCGCCACAACGGCGTGAACCTCTCTGCGGCCACGATGCTGATCGTCGGCGGGCACGTCTGGTACTCCTACGGCGCCTCCGACAACATCGGCCGTGAGTTCCGTCCGTCGAACGCCATGCAGTGGCGCATGCTGCGCGACGCCTACGCGCTCGGCGCCACCGTCTACGACCTGCGCGGCATCTCCGACTCGCTGGACGAGACCGACCATCTCTTCGGCCTGATCCAGTTCAAGGTCGGCACGGGCGGCCAGGCCGCCGAGTACCTCGGCGAGTGGGACTTCCCGCTGAACAAGCTGCTCCACAAGGCGCTCGACATCTACATGTCGCGCCGCTGACGTCAGTCACGTTCAGTGCTTGCATGTCTCTGAACACCTCTGACACCGCTGACTGACGCACTTCCCCCACACCGCAGCCACGAGAAAGGTCCCAGGTCCGGCCATGGCGCTCACGCTCTACGTCGACACCGCGCGCTGGCGGGCGCACCACAAGCACGTGCAGGAGCAGTTCCCGGGGCTCGTACCGGTCTGCAAGGGCAACGGCTACGGCTTCGGGCACGACCGGCTGGCGGAGGAGGCCACCCGGCTGGGTTCGGACGTCCTCGCCGTCGGCACGACGTACGAGGCCGCGCGCATCAAGGACTTCTTCGGCGGCGACCTCCTGGTGCTGACGCCCTACCGGCGCGGTGAGGAGCCCGTTCCGCTGCCCGACCGGGTGGTGCGCTCGGTCTCGTCGGTCGACGGCGTGTACGGCCTCGTGGGGGCCCGTGTGGTCATCGAGGTGATGTCCTCGATGAAGCGGCATGGCATCAGCGAGCAGGACCTGCCTCAGCTGCACGCGGCCATCGAGAACGTCCGGCTGGAGGGCTTCGCCATCCACCTGCCGCTGGACCGCACCGACGGCTCAGACGCCGTCGAGGAGGTCATCGGCTGGATGGACCGGCTGCGGGCGGCCCGTCTGCCGCTGCACACGATGTTCGTCAGCCATCTCAAGGCGGACGAACTCGCCCGGCTGCAGCAGCAGTTCCCGCAGACCCGCTTCCGCGCCCGGATCGGCACGCGGCTGTGGCTCGGGGACCACGACGCCACCGAGTACCGCGGCGCGGTCCTGGACGTCACCAAGGTCGCCAAGGGGGACCGCTTCGGCTACCGGCAGCAGAAGGCCGCCTCCGACGGCTTCCTGGTGGTCGTGGCGGGCGGTACGTCGCACGGGGTGGGCCTGGAGGCCCCCAAGGCCCTGCACGGCGTCATGCCGCGCGCCAAGGGCGTCGCACGCGCCGGTCTCGCCACCGTGAACCGGAACCTCTCGCCGTTCGTCTGGGGCGGCAAGCAGCGCTGGTTCGCCGAGCCGCCGCACATGCAGGTGTCCATCCTGTTCGTGCCCTCGGATGCGCCGGAGCCGCACGTCGGCGACGAGCTGGTGGCCCATCTGCGGCACACCACCACCCAGTTCGACCGGCTCGTGGACCGCTGAGCGGCTTACGGACAGCACAGAGGCCGTACGCGGAACCACCGCGTACGGCCTCTGTCACGTCCGCGCAGTGCGGTGTTCGCTCACGGCGAACTGTCGATGACGTCCTGCTTGCCCCAGTCCACCTGGGGTCCGTCGAAGTGGGAAGCATGCCGGGGCGGATGGGCGGCCGAGCCCAACACGAAGACGTCCTCCGCTCCGTCGAGCACCCCGCCCGAGGGATCGTCGTCGCCGCCCAGACGCACCACGTCCCGTTCCGGCATCAGGATGTCGCGCACCACCACGCCGCATAGATAGAGCGTTCCCAGCAGGTGGACGCCGATGGCCCAGTGGTAGCCGTCGGTCGGCAGGCCTTTGTGGGCGTCGCCGCTGGTCGTGTACGCGAGGTACATCCAGATGCCCAGGAAGTACACGACCTCGCACGCCTGCCAGATCAAGAAGTCCCGCCACTTCGGCCGGGCGAGCACCGCCAGCGGCACCAGCCACAGGACGTACTGAGGCGAGTAGACCTTGTTGGTCAGGATGAAGGCCGCGACGATCAGGAAGGCCAGCTGAGCGAAGCGCGGCCGGCGCGGCGCGGTCAGCGTGAGCGCCGCGATGCCCACGGCGCACAGCACGACCAGGAGCGTGGCGAGCGTGTTGACGCTGTCGGTGGTGAGCGGGTCGCTGGAGTTCTGGGCCAGGATCAGCCAGAAGGAGCCGAAGTCGACGCCCCTCTCCTGGCTGAACCGGTAGAATTTGGACCAACCCTCGAAGGCGAAGAGCATGACCGGCAGGTTCACCACGAGCCAGGCCACGACCGCGCCTCCCAGCGCCTTGCCGAAGTCCCGCCACTTCCCGGCACGCCAGCACAGCACGAACAGCGGGCCGAGCAGGAAGACCGGGTAGAGCTTGGCGGCTGTGGCGAGGCCCAGCAGGAGGCCGAACGCCAGCGCCCGCCCCCGAGACCACATGAGCATGGCCAGGGCCGTCAGAGCGACCGCCAGCAGGTCCCAGTTGATGGTCGCGGTCAGAGCGACGGCGGGCGCCAGGGCGACCAGCAGGCCGTCCCACGGCCGCCGCGCGTGCGTCCGGGTCACACACACGGCGATGACGGCGGCGCACGCCATCAGCATCCCGGCGTTGACCATCCAGTACCACTGCTCCTGGTCCTGGATGCTGCCGCTGCCCGGCGTCAGCCAGCCGGCCACCTCCATGAACACACCGGTCAGCACCGGGTACTCGAGGTAGTCCATGTCGCCGGGGAGCTTGTCGAAGTACGGCACGAGTCCGTCGGCGAAACCACGCCCCTGGTAGAGGTGCGGGATGTCCGAGTAGCAGGCGTGCGTGTACTGGGAGCTGGCGCCGAAGAACCAGCCGCCGTTGTAGCAGGGAGCCTTCTGGATCAGTCCTAGGGCGAACATTCCGATCGCCACGAGCGCGATGATCCGCACAGGGGTCCACCAGGACGTCCCCAGCAGGGCTCGTCGGCCGAGGGGGCCGCCGATCAGCTCACTGCCGGCCGCGGCCACCGGGTCGTCGCTGGTCGGCTTTACCGGATCCGGCTCGTTCACGCGGGCCGGCGTCGATTCTGCACTGGGCATGGGCGACATCCTGCCGTACAGACCTAGGTAAACGCCGAGGGCCGCCCCACCTGGTGCGGTGGAGCGGCCCTCGTTTCACGTGAAACATGCGCATGTTTCACGTGAAACACCCAAGCCGGACTACGAGCCGGCCGATCGACGGCTAACCGGCTGGGCCCCCGAAGAACCCGGTACCTCTGTTGTCACCTTGGGTCTCCGACGTGCTCGGCGACGGACTGCTGCCGCCGTTACCGCCATTACCGCCGTTTCCGTTCCCGTTGTTCGTCCCGCCGTTGCTTTCGTCGTCGCAGCCGAAGAAGCGGTTGCAGGTCTCCGACGTGGAGGGCGAGGGTTCGATCGAGGGCTCACTGGGCGACGGCGACGGCGACGGCTTCTCTTCCTCGGTCTCGGAAGCCGACGGGGACGGCGACGGCGACGGCTCCGCGTTCACGACCTCGCCGATGGGCTCGGGCTCCGGGAAGTCCTTCGCCGGGGTGCCCTTCAATGCTTCGGCCATGTAGTCGTGCCAGATCTGCGCCGGGAACGAGGCGCCGTGGATCTTCTTCTGGCCACCCGTTCCGAACATCTCCAGGAACGTACGGTTCTTGTTCGACTCGTCGTCGTCATAGCGGAACATGCTCACCGCGGTCGACAGCTGCGGGGTGTAGCCCACGAACCAGGCCGACTTGTTGCCGTCGGTGGTACCGGTCTTGCCCGCGACCTCTCGGCCGGGCAGCTGGGCGTTGGTGCCGGTGCCCTTCTCGACCACGGTCTTCAGCACGTCCGTGACGTTGTCGGCGACCTTGTCGGTGAATGCCTGATTCGTCTCGTTCTCGTGCGTGAAGATCTGACCCTTCTCGCTGGTGACCTTCTCCACGGAGTACGGATCGCGCTGCTTGCCGCTGGCGGCGAAGGTGGCGTAGGCGCCCGCCATCCGGATCGCGCTCGGGTCGGAGATGCCGATGGAGAACGACGGGAAGCCGCTGTTGGTCAGGCTGGACGGCTTCAGACCCGCCTTCATCGCGGAGTCCTTCACCTTCTCCAGCCCGACGTCCATGCCCAGCTGCACGAAGGCGGAGTTCACCGACTCGCGCATGGCCTCACGCAGGTCGATCTTGAACTTGGGCGGGGTACCGAGGGAGACGTTGCCGTCGTTCGTCTGCAGCCACTCCTCGCCCTTCTCGTTCTTCCAGACCGTGCCGTCATAGTTCTCGATCTTGAGCTTGTTCTTGCCGCTGAACAGGCTCTTCGGCGAGACGATGGTGCGCTCGTCCTGCGCCTGCGACGACCCCTGATCCGGATCGCGCACGCCCCAGGTCATCGCGGCCGCCAGCACGAACGGCTTGAACGTCGAACCGACCTGCGCGCCGGTCTGGTCGGCGTTGTCGGTGAAGTGCTTGGTGGCGTCCTCACCGCCGTAGACGGCCCGGATGGCGCCGGTGGACGGTTCCACGGACGCCCCGCCGAACTGCACGTGGGTGTCGGTGTCCGGGCGTTGCTTCGGCTTGATGTTGTCCTTCTGGACCTTCTTGACCGCGTCCTCGAGCTTCGTGACCTTGTCCTTGTCGAAGGTCGTGTAGATCGAGTAGCCGCCCTGCTGCAGCGAGTCCTGGGTGATCCCGGTCTTCTTGCTGTTGGTGACCAGGTATCCGTTGGCGAGGTCGACGAGATAGCCGACCTGGCCCTTGAGGTCGGTGTTCGACCGGGGGTTCTCCCACGCGGGCAGGGTCATGTACTTGGCCCGCACCGAAGCGTCCAGATGGTCGTACTCGACCATCTTGTCGAGCGTGTCCTGCATCTGGCGCAGGGCCCGCTTGCTGTTGGCGGCGGGCGTGGCGCCGACCGGGTCGACGGAGGTGGCGCCGGCCGGGTCGTAGTACGTGGCGCCCTTGAGCATGGCGGCCAGGAAGGCGCACTCACCCGGGTTGAGCTTGATCGCGTCCTTGTCGAAATAGGCGCGAGCCGCGGCTTGGATGCCGTAGGCGTTGCGCCCGTAGTACGCCGAGTTCAGATAGCCGGCCATGATCTGGTTCTTGTCGACCTCGGCGCCCACCTTGATGGACACGAAGATCTCCTTGAACTTGCGGGAGATCGTCTGCGACTGGTCGTTGAGCATCGCGTTCTTGACGTACTGCTGGGTGATCGTGGATCCACCCTGCGTCTGTCCGCCCCTGGCCATGTTGAAAACGGCGCGGGCGATGCCCTTGGGGTCGATGCCGCTGTCGTCGTAGAAGGTCTTGTTCTCCTGCGAGATCACCGCCCAGCGCATCTCCTCAGGGATCTGCGAGAGGTCGATGTTCTGCCGGTTCGTCTCCCCACCGGTGGCAACCATCTGGCTGCCGTCCTTCCAGTAGTAGACGTTGTTCTGGGCCGTCGCCGTCTTGGCGATGTCCGGGATGCCCACCATCGCGTACCCGATGCCGGCCACGGCCACCAGGCTGCCGACGAAACCGACGAACAGTCCGGTGACGAGCTTCCAGGACGGCACCCAGCGCTGCCAGCCGTCCTTCCCAGCGCGCGGATAGTCGACCAGACGCTTCCGGTCGGGCGTGGCACGCCCTCTGCCCCGGCCCGGGCCGGTGGAGCCGCCACGGCGGCCTCCCGCGGGCTCGGCTGCTCTACGCCGGCCGCCCGCGTTCCTCTGGGGCGTGCGTCGGGCGTCGGCACGGCTGCCGAACGGCTGCTCCTCGCCTCCGACTCCTTGCCCCAAGCCGTAGTCGGAGGGAGATCCGGTGGCGCCTCGCGGTGCCGCGCGGCGGCCGGAGGACGGTCCGGACTGGCCGCGTCGGGCCGCGGCACGTCCGCCTCCCTGCGGCTGCGGCGGTTTGCGACGGTGCTCGCTCATCGAACGATTACTCCTCGGGCAGGCGCATCCGTGCGCGCCTGGAAAAGGCGGCTGGTTTCCTGTCCCCCCAAAGTACGGACGCGGTCGGTCGCGTATTCACCCGTACTGCACCGAGGACCTCGACGCCCCCCGGCGTCTCATGGGTCCCGGTGGTGTGCATGGCGCACAGACTACGCACCGCCAAAACCCGCCTAGCCCCAAACTTCACCCCAAATCAGACAACCTGCCTCCAACTAATCGGGGATGTGATCCCGTTCACCGTTTCCCCTCTTGTCCCATCCGGAAGGTCGTTCTATCGTCGTGATGTATCGAGTCGATACATCAGAGCGACATAAGCCGAGACGGACCGAGGGGAGGCGACGATGAGCCGGCGTTCCGGGATCCTCGAGTTCGCCGTCCTCGGGCTGCTCCGCGAGTCCCCGATGCACGGCTATGAGCTGCGCAAACGACTCAATACGTCACTGGGCGTGTTCCGTGCGTTCAGCTACGGCACGCTGTACCCCTGCCTCAAGACGCTGGTCGCCAACGGCTGGTTGATCGAGGAGCCGGGGCACACCTCCGAGGACGCCCTCGCCGCTCCCCTCACCGGGCGGCGCGCCAAGATCGTCTACCGGTTGACGGCGGAGGGTAAGGAGCACTTCGAGGAACTGCTCTCGCAGACGGGCCCCGACGCGTACGAGGACGAGACCTTCGCCGCTCGTTTCGCCTTCTTCGGGCAGACGTCACGTGATGTGCGCATGCGCGTGCTGGAGGGCCGCCGCAGCCGGCTGGAGGAGCGCCTCGAGAAGATGCGCGCCTCCCTGGTGCGCACACGGGAGCGCCTCGACGACTACACGCTTGAGCTCCAGCGCCACGGAATGGAGTCCGTGGAGCGCGAAGTGCGCTGGCTGAACGAGCTCATCGAGAGCGAGCGGGCCGGACGGGACCTGAAGGGTTCCGACTCCGGGGGGCCCGCTCAGCAAGACACCACATCTGGATCGACGGGCGTCCTGCCCCGTCCCGGGGACACCCCCGGGGCGGATTCGCCCGACGACACCGCCACGTGAGCGCCCACTCAGGGCCTCACTCGTACACACAGGGAGCAACCGGAATGGGTTCGGTTCGCGTAGCCATCGTCGGCGTGGGCAACTGCGCGGCATCGCTGGTGCAGGGCGTCGAGTACTACAAGGACGCCGACCCGGCGGCCAAGGTGCCGGGCCTGATGCACGTGCAGTTCGGGGACTACCACGTCGGCGACGTCGAGTTCGTCGCGGCTTTCGACGTCGACGCGAAGAA
The DNA here is from genome assembly GCF_052543235.1 of Streptomyces sp. SAS_272. NCBI lineage: Bacteria > Bacillati > Actinomycetota > Actinomycetes > Kitasatosporales > Streptomycetaceae > Streptomyces > Streptomyces sp. SAS_272. The sequence goes on from NZ_JBMNDR010000007.1 coordinate 55,684, forward strand.
GGTCGGCCTCGACCTCTCGGACGCCATCGGCGCCAGCGAGAACAACACGATCAAGATCTGCGACGTCCCGAACAAGGGCGTCACGGTCCAGCGCGGCCACACCCTGGACGGTCTCGGCAAGTACTACCGCGAGACCATCGAGGAGTCCGCCGAGGCCCCGGTCGACGTGATCCAGATCCTCAAGGACCGTCAGGTCGACGTCCTCGTCTGCTACCTGCCCGTCGGCTCCGAGGACGCGGCGAAGTTCTACGCCCAGTGCGCCATCGACGCCAAGGTCGCGTTCGTCAACGCCCTCCCGGTCTTCATCGCCGGCACCAAGGAGTGGGCGGACAAGTTCACCGAGGCGGGCGTCCCGATCGTCGGCGACGACATCAAGTCCCAGGTCGGCGCGACCATCACGCACCGTGTGATGGCCAAGCTGTTCGAGGACCGCGGTGTCCGACTCGAGCGCACCATGCAGCTCAACGTCGGCGGCAACATGGACTTCAAGAACATGCTGGAGCGCGACCGCCTCGAGTCCAAGAAGATCTCGAAGACGCAGGCCGTCACCTCGCAGATCCCCGACCGCGAGCTGGGCGAGAAGAACGTCCACATCGGCCCCTCGGACTACGTGGCCTGGCTGGACGACCGCAAGTGGGCGTACGTCCGCCTCGAGGGCCGTGCCTTCGGCGATGTCCCCTTGAACCTCGAGTACAAGCTCGAGGTGTGGGACTCCCCGAACTCCGCGGGTGTCATCATCGACGCCCTGCGCGCCGCGAAGATCGCGAAGGACCGCGGCATCGGTGGCCCGATCCTGTCGGCGTCGAGCTACTTCATGAAGTCCCCGCCGGTCCAGTACTTCGACGACGAGGCCTACGCCAACGTCGAGAAGTTCATCCGTGGCGAGGTCGAGCGCTAGCCCGACCCCGCACGGAAATTCGCTCCTGCCAGGGCTGAGAAGGGTCCCCGGGTCATCCGACCCGGGGACCCTTCCCTTGTGTGAAGCTGTGCCCATGGCCGTCGTCCGTGATCTGCGCGTCCTGCTGCGCTTCGGGAACTTCCGTCGCCTGCTCGCCGTGCGGCTGCTCTCCCAGTGCGCGGACGGCGTCTACCAGGTCGCCCTCGCCACCTACGTCGTGTTCTCCCCGGAGAAACAGGCGTCGGCCACCGCGATCGCCTCCGCCATGGCGGTCCTGCTTCTGCCCTATTCACTGGTCGGCCCCTTCGCCGGCGTCCTCCTGGACCGCTGGCGCCGCCGGCAGGTCTTCCTCCACGGCAACCTGCTGCGCGCCCTGCTGGCGTCCGCGACGGCCGCCCTGATGGTCGGCCAGGTGCCCGACTGGCTCTTCTACGCCTCCGCGCTGTGCGTCACCGCGGTCAACCGCTTCGTCCTCGCCGGACTGTCCGCGGCCCTTCCGCGCGTGGTCGACGGCGAGCGCCTGGTGACGGCCAACTCCCTTTCGCCGACGGCCGGGACGCTGGCCGCGGTCTCGGGCGGTGGTCTCGCCTTCGTCGTCCGACTGGTGGTCGCGGACTCCGATGCGGCGGTGGTGCTCCTGGCGTGCGCGCTGTATCTGTGCGCTGCGCTCATGTCCCTGTCCATAGCGGCGGATCTGCTCGGGCCCGATCGTGCGCAGGCCCGGCCCCGGCTGGCGGCTGCGCTCAGGGGCACCGCCCGCGGCTTCTCGGCCGGCGTGCGTCATCTGTCCGAGCCGCGGCGCAGAGAGGCCGCATGGGCGCTCGTCTCGATCTCCTTGATGCGGTTCTGCTACGGCGCGCTGACCGTCATGGTGCTGATGCTGTGCCGGTACGCATGGTCGTCCGACCCGGACGACGGACTGGCCCTGCTGGGGGTCGCGGTGGGCGTCTCCGGAGCCGGCTTCTTCGTCGCGGCGGTGGTGACGCCCGCGGCGGTGGGACGGCTGGGCCCACTCCGCTGGATCGTCGTCTGTTCCGCGGCGGCCATGGTCCTGGAGCCCCTGTTGATGCTCCCCTTCGCCCGCACCGCCGCGTTCGTCGCCGCGTTCGCTCTGGGGCTGGCAACCCAAGGCGCGAAGATCGCCACCGACACCGTCGTCCAGTCCCGTGTGGAGGACGGCTTCCGCGGCCGGATCTTCTCTTTCTACGACGTTCTGTTCAACGTCGCGTTCGTCGGCGCAGCCGCAATCTCCGCCCTGATGCTGCCGCCTGACGGCCGTTCCGCCGCGCTGGTGGTCACGATCTCCGTTATCTACGGAGCAAATGCTTGCGCTATGGCCCGCTTTGTACGTCGCCGTGTGTCACATCAATGACACAGACTCCCCCTCAGGTACGGCGTTGTCAGTGGGGCCCGGTAACTTACGTGCGTCTTACTTCGCGAGTGATTTCGCGCCACACCTATGTTTCTAGGGGGACCCCCAAGTGTCGACTCCGCCGCCCCAGGGCCAGAACCCGTTTGCGCAGCAGGGCCAGCAGCCCTACGGCCAGCCCCAGGGCCAGGCGCCCTACCCGCCGCAGGGCGGCTACCCCCAGCCGGGTACTGCTCCCTTCGGCGCCGTTCCTCCCGAGCCGCCGCGCCGCAAGGTCAGCTTCAAGCTGATCAAGAACATCGTCATCGTGGTCGCGGTCATCGGCGCGGCCATCTTCGCCTACATATCGAGCCAGGACGACGCCAAGACGGCAGCGGTCGGCGACTGCATGCACCGGGGCAACAGCAACGACAACGACCCCGACCTCGAGGTCGTCAAGTGCGACTCCTCGCAGGCGCAGTACATCGTGCTCGCGAAGGTCAAGGGCTCGTTCACGGAGCTCACGGCGGACAGCAAGTGCAAGGCCGAGGCCAAGGACTTCCAGTACTCGTACACCGAGACCGGCGACGGCAGCAACTTCCTGCTCTGCCTGAAGGACTACGCGAAGAAGTAAGGCAGTGCGCGAAGGGGCGGTGTTTCACGTGAAACACCGCCCCTTCGCATGTGGGGCGGCCAGGCCACCCTGGGTCATGTTTCACGTGAAACATGGCCCGCGTCGCGATCTCAGCCCTGCTCGGCCCACCACTGCTTGAGGGCGGTCACCGCGGCGTCGTGTTCCATCGGCCCGTGCTCCAGGCGCAGCTCGAGCAGATGCTTGTACGCGTTACCGATGGCGGGGCCAGGGCCGACGCCCAGGATCTCCATGATCTGGTTGCCGTCGAGGTCGGGGCGGATCGCGTCCAGTTGCTCCTTCTCCTTCAGCTGGGCGATGCGCTCCTCCAGCCCGTCGTACGCCCTCGAGAGCGATACCGCCTTGCGCTTGTTCCGCGTGGTGCAGTCCGAGCGGGTCAGCTTGTGGAGGCGCTCCAGGAGCGGTCCGGCGTCCCGGACATAGCGGCGCACCGCGGAGTCCGTCCACTCGCCCATGCCGTACCCGTGGAAGCGCAGGTGGAGTTCGACCAGCCGTGAGACGTCCTTCACCAGCTCGTTGGAGTACTTCAGGGCCGTCATGCGCTTCTTCGTCATCTTCGCTCCGACCACCTCGTGGTGATGGAACGAGACGCGGCCGTCCTTCTCGAATCGGCGGGTGCGCGGCTTGCCGATGTCATGCAGCAGCGCCGCGAGCCTCAGCACGAGGTCAGGGCCGTCCTCCTCCAGGTCGATCGCCTGCTCGAGGACGATCAACGTGTGCTCGTAGACGTCCTTGTGCCGGTGGTGCTCGTCGCTCTCCAACCGCAGAGCGGGCAGCTCGGGCAGCACATGACCGGCGATGCCTGTGTCGGCCAGCAGGGCCAGCCCCTTGCGCGGGTGCGCGGAGAGGATCAGCTTGTTCAGCTCGTCCCGTACCCGCTCGGCCGAGACGATCTCGATACGGCCGGCCATCTCCGTCATCGCCGTGACGACCTCGGCGGCGACCTCGAAGTCCAGCTGGGCGGCGAAACGGGCGGCGCGCATCATGCGCAGCGGGTCGTCCGAGAAGGAATCCTCCGGCGTGCCCGGAGTGCGCAGAACCCGCGCCGCGAGGTCGCCGAGTCCGCCGTGCGGGTCGATGAACTCCTTCTCGGGCAGCGCCACGGCCATGGCGTTCACGGTGAAGTCGCGCCGGACTAGGTCCTGCTCGATGGAGTCCCCGTACGACACCTCGGGCTTGCGCGAGGTGCGGTCGTACGCCTCCGAACGGTAGGTGGTGACCTCGATCTGGAAGCACCGGTCGACGCCTTCGACGCGGGCCTCCTTCTGAAGCCCCACGGTGCCGAAGGCGATCCCGACCTCCCACACGGAGTCCGCCCAGGGACGCACGATCTTCAGGATGTCCTCGGGCCGGGCGTCCGTCGTGAAGTCCAGATCGTTGCCGAGCCGGTCGAGCAAAGCGTCCCGGACCGAGCCGCCGACCAGGGCGAGGGAGAACCCGGCCTCCTGGAAACGGCGGGCGAGGTCGTCGGCGACAGGGGCGACCCGCAGGAGTTCGCTCACCGCACGGTGCTGCACCTGGCTCAGGGCGCTGAGGTTGTCTTCGTTGGCGTTCGGCACAACAGAAGAGGGTACGTGGCCCGGCGGGCCGAGGCCGCCCTGTTTCGGTGCGGCCGGACGTACCCTGGGGTAAGGGTGCAACCTCGGTATTTGATGCCCATAAGCGGCTACTAGAACGTCCGACTGCATACCGGCACACAGCGGACCGCCCACCGTTCTTTCACGATCTTGTGGCGGACTCCGCGGCACTTCCCCTCAGCGCGCATCGTTACCATGCGTGGACGCACATTCCGACGACCACTGACGACGACGAGGGACGGGCGAACGCGTGGCCGAGGCGGCAGACTTCCCGGGGATGCATCCCTCACCTGCCCGCCGGTGGCTGCGGCGCACCGGCGCACTGCTCGCCGGGGCGCCCCTGCTGGCCGGTCTCCTTCAGCTGCCCGCGCAGGCCGCCGGCCAGTCCGCCGCCAAGGACTCCTCGGACGCGGGAACCGTGGCTGTCGCCGTCGACTCGCTCACCCCCGCCGCTCCCGGCGACGGGGACACGGTGACCGTCTCCGGCACGGTCACCAACAACGGCAAGCAGGCGGTCACCGACGCCCACGTGGGCCTGAGCGTGGGCTCGCCGCTCACCACCCGCTCGGCGATCGACAGTGCCGCCGACCACGCGGACGCCCTCCCCGCCGAGGGCACCGAAGTGGGCGGCAAGTACGTCGCCGGGTTCGCCGAGCTCGCGCCGGGCGTCGCCGAGCACTTCACCATCGCCGTCCCGGTCGACAAGCTCGACCTCGACAAGGACGGCGTCTACCCGCTGAGCGTCACCCTGTCCGGGGAGACGTCGGCCAGGCAGTGGGAGCAGGTGCTGGGCGTCCAGCGGACCTTCCTGCCGTGGCAGCCCGACACCGCGGACACCCGCACCCGGACGACTGTGCTGTGGCCGCTGACGTCCAGCGTCCACATGACGGCGGAGACCGGCTCGAACGCCCAGCAGACGCCGGTTTTCCTCAACGACGACCTGGCCCGGGAGATCGCTCCCGGCGGCCGCCTCGACCAGCTCCTGAGCCTCGGCAGGGACCTCGACGTCACTTGGGTGATCGACCCGGACCTGCTGGCGTCCGTCGACGCCATGACCGGCAGCTACCGGATCCGCGGCGAGGGCGACACCACCACGGCCGGCACCCGGCAGGCGGTCGCGAAGCAGTGGCTCGCCGATCTGCAGAGCGCGGTGACCGGCAGGGAAGTCGTGGCGCTGCCCTTCGCGGACCCGGACCTGGCCTCGCTCGCGCACAACGGCACCGGCGTCACCGGCTCGCTGAACCAGCTCAAGGCCGCCACCGACGTCGCAGCCACCACGGTGGAGACAGTGCTCCACGTGACCCCGAGCACCGACTACGCCTGGCCGGTGGAAGGCGCCGTCGACCCCTCGATCGTGAAGGTCGCCACCTCCGCCGGCGCCGACAAGGTGATCGCGCGCAGCGACAGCCTGACGGACGGCGACCTCTCGTACACGCCGTCCGCGGCCCGGCCGATCGGCGGCGGCATCACGGCGGTGGTGGCGGACGCACGGCTGTCGACGGTGTTCCAGGGCGATCTGACGAGGGCCTCCGCGACCACGCTCGCCGTGCAGCAGTTCCTCGCCCAGAGCCTCGAGCTGAACCTGCAGACGGACAAGCAGCGCAGCATCCTCGTCGCCCCGCAGCGCCTGCAGACCGCCGCCCAGGCCAGGGCGCTGGCGCAGGCCCTCACGACGCTCCAGTCCGCCACCTGGTCGCAGGCCCAGCAGCTCACGGCGACCGCCAAGACCAAGCCCGATCCGCGCGCCAGCACCACGGTCCCGCCGAAAAAGGCGTACCCCTCCGCGCTGCGCAAGCAGCAGCTCCCCCGGTCGGCCTTCGAGCAGATGGCCGAGACCCAGGAAGAACTCGACAACTTCAAGGTGATTCTCGCCCGGGAAGCCCGCGTGGTGACCCCCTTCGGGCGGGCCATAAACCGCGAGATGTCCACGTCCTGGCGAGGCCGCAGTACCGCCGCGAGCGCGTTCCGGCAGAGCGTGCGGGCGTACCTCGACACGCTCACCGGTCAGGTCAAGCTGATCGACAAGTCGGACACGAAGCTCTCCGGGCGCAGCGCCACCATCCCGGTGACCGTGCAGAACAACCTGGTCCAGGGCGTCGACCACCTGATTCTGCGGCTCACGTCGACCAACCCGACCCGCCTGGAGATCGGCGGCTACGACTACAGCGAGCAGCGCGTCACCATCTCCGGCGGGCACACGTCGACGGTGAAGTTCACCACGTCGGCCAACGTCAACGGTCAGACACGGGTGATCGCGCAGCTGTACACCGAGGACGGACAGAAGTACGGCAAGGCGGTCGCCTTCGAGGTGAAGGTCACCGAGATCACGGCCACGGTGATGCTGGTCATCGGCGGCGGCGTCCTGCTCCTCGTGCTGGCGGGCTTCCGCATGTACACCCAGCGCAAGCGCGCCGCGGCCCGGCGGGCCGAGGAGCCGGACGAGGCCCGGGAAGCCGGTGAGGCCGACCCGGAAGCCGGTTCCGACGGGTCGGGCGAGCCCGGCGCCGGGCCGGAGAACCCCGGGGATTCCGTGGGGCACGCCGGGGAGGAGTCCGGCGCCCCGACCGGTGCGGACGACCCGCAGCAGCCGAGTGACGGGACACCGGACACCGCAGCGGAAAGCGCGGACCCGTCCGGCACGGGTGAGAGAGTGGACCGTTGAGGATGTCGTGGCCGGTGGGCCCGGGACGATGAGGTGGGGTAACCATGAACGCGCCGTACGAGGGTGACCGCGGCCAGGCCGCGGGCGGCTCGGGCCCTCCCGAGGGCATGCCGCCCGAGAACGGGCAGGTGCCGCCGCAGCACCCCGCGGACATGTACCTCCAGGACGCCTACGACCAGGATCCCTACCGGTCCCAGGACCTCACCGCGCAGGACCCGGTCGCCGAGGCGCTCTACGACCGTGCCGCGCACCCTCCGCCGCCCCCGGGCGCCCACCAGCCGCCGCAGCCGCTGTACGGCACGCCTCCACAGTCCCCGTACGCCCCCGACCCGCGTATGTGGGCCCAGACCCCGGCGCCCGAGCCTGACGGCCCCACCCAGTACCTGCCCTACGGCGACGACCCGCGCACCACCCAGTTCGTCGGCGTCGACGACCTGGTGACGCACTCCGGCGAGCAGCAGCACCAGCCCGACGCCTTCGCCCATCTCTTCCGGGACCAGCAGCAGAGCGGCCACCCGCAGCAGGCCGGCTCGGCGGAGCCCCCGGCTGTGCCGGGCCCGGCACAGGCTCCCGGCGGCCCGACCGCGGCTGCCCGCTACCAGGCCCCGGCGTCCCCGTCGCCCGCGGTGGACCAGACGATGAACCTCACCGCCACGCCCGACGCCGCTCCCGTGCCCGACGCTGCGGCCGCCCCGAAGAAGGGCGGACGCGCCGCGGGCCTGCTGAAGTCCAGCGCCGTCATGGCGGCGGGCACGATGGTCTCCCGCCTCACCGGCTTCGTCCGTTCCGCGCTGATCGTCTCGGCGCTCGGGGTCGGCCTCCTCGGCGACACCTTCCAGGTCGCCTACCAGCTGCCGACGATGATCTACATCCTGACCGTCGGCGGCGGCCTCAACTCCGTCTTCGTGCCGCAGCTCGTGCGCGCGATGAAGGAGGACGAGGACGGCGGCGAGGCCTTCGCCAACCGCCTGCTCACGCTGGTCATGGTGGCGCTCGGCGTGCTCACCGTCGCCGCGATCGCCGCCGCGCCCGTGCTGATCCGTCTGCTGTCCGACTCGGTGGCCAGCGACCCGGCGGCCAACGAGGTAGGCGTCACCTTCGTCCGCTACTTCCTGCCCTCGATCTTCTTCATGGGCGTGCACGTGGTGATGGGTCAGATCCTCAACGCGCGCGGGAAGTTCGGCGCGATGATGTGGACGCCGGTCCTCAACAACATCGTCATCATCGTGACGCTGGGCATGTTCATCTGGGTCTACGGCACCTCCGCCGACTCGGGCATGAAGGTCACCACCATCCCGCCGGAGGCCGAGCGGCTGCTCGGCGTCGGCGTCCTGCTCGGCCTGGTCGTGCAGGCCCTCGCGATGATCCCGTACCTGCGCGAGACCGGGTTCCGGCTGCGGCTGCGCTTCGACTGGAAGGGCCACGGCCTCGGCAAGGCGGCGACCCTCGCCAAGTGGACCGTCCTGTTCGTCCTGGCCAACCAGGCCGGCGCACTCGTCGTCACCCAGCTGTCCACGTCGGCGGGCAAGGACTCGCCGGTCGACGGCACCGGCTTCGCGGCCTATGCAAACGCCCAGCTCATCTGGGGACTGCCGCAGGCCATCATCACCGTCTCGCTGATGGCCGCGCTGCTGCCCCGCATCTCCCGCTCGGCCGCCGAGGGCGACGGCGGCGCCGTCCGCGACGACATCTCGCAGGGCCTTCGCACCACCGCGGTCGCGATCGTGCCGATCGCCTTCGGCTTCCTCGCGCTCGGCATCCCGATGTGCACGCTGATCTTCGGCTCCTCGGGCACCGGCGAGGCCACGAACATGGGGTTCATGCTGATGGCCTTCGGCGTCGGTCTGATCCCCTACTCCGTGCAGTACGTCGTCCTGCGCGCCTTCTACGCCTACGAGGACACCCGCACCCCGTTCTACAACACGGTCATCGTGGCCGCGGTCAACGCGAGTGCCTCGGCGGTCTGCTACTTCGTCCTCCCCGCCCGCTGGGCGGTGGTCGGCATGGCCGCCTCCTACGGCCTGGCGTACGCGATCGGCGTCGGCGTCGCCTGGAACCGGCTGCGCAAGCGGCTGGGCGGGGACCTCGACGGCTCCCACGTCCTGCGCACGTACGCCCGGCTGTGCATCGCCTCCGTACCGGCGGCCCTGATCAGCGGCGCGGCCTGCTACGCCATCGGCCACAGCCTCGGTCAGGGCGTCCTGGGCTCGTTCGCCGCGCTGCTGGCCGGCGGGGCGCTGCTGCTCGGCGTCTTCTTCGTCGCCGCCCGCCGCATGCGCATCGAGGAGCTCAACTCTCTCGTCGGTATGGTGCGCGGACGCCTGGGTCGTTGAGACAAGGGGTAGTCGCACAACCATCGCCCGCCGCCGCGTGTCGTGCATAGCGGCGGACTGTGGGCACAATTGGGTTCGGCGTCGGACGGCGCGCACGGGGTCGGACGGCGCGCAATGGATGGGGAGGCAGGAACGACGGTGGCGGAACGGAGCACAGCTGCCGTCGACGTGGCAGACAACAGCGGTGACGAGCCGCTGACCGCACAAGCGGACCAGTCCACGGCCGACGGGGTGGTCAAGAACCGGGAGCAGGACACGGACAGCGACGAGGCACAGGGGAGCGGCGGGACGGAACATCCCGGAAAGGCCTCACCGCCGGAACTGCACAGCGGTCACAAGCTCGCCAGACGCTACCGCCTCGAAGAGTGCGTCACCCGTCTGGACGGTTTCAGCAGTTGGCGTGCGGTCGACGAGAAACTCCGCCGGGCCGTGGGCGTCCACATCCTGCCCGCGGACCACTCACGGGCCCGTTCGGTGCTGGCCGCGGCCCGCTCCTCAGCCCTGCTCGGCGATCCGCGCTTCGTCCAGGTGCTGGACGCCGTCGAGGAGAACGACCTCGTCTACGTGGTCCACGAGTGGCTGCCCGACGCCACCGAACTGACCGCGCTGCTCGCGGCCGGTCCACTGGAGCCGCACGACGCCTACCAGATGGTCAGTCAGATCGCCTCCGCGATGGCCGCGGCACACCGCGAAGGCCTGTCGCATCTGCGGCTGAACCCCAACGCCGTGCTGCGCACCTCCTCGGGGCAGTGGCGCATCCGCGGCCTCGCCGTGAACGCCGCCCTGCGCGGCGTCGCCACCGACACTCCGCAGCGCACCGACACCGAGGCGATCGGCGCCCTGCTCTACGCGGCGCTCACCCAGCGCTGGCCCTACGAGAACGACGCCTACGGGCTGTCCGGCCTGCCCAAGGACGTCGGGCTGATCGCCCCCGACCAGGTGCGCGCCGGCGTCCACCGCGGGCTGTCGGAGCTGTCCATGCGCGCGCTCGTCAACGACGGCGCGACCGCCTCCCGGCACGAGGCCGCCTGCACGACGCCGGAGGAGCTGGTGAAGGCGATCGGCGAGATGCCCCGCATCCGCCCGCCGGAGCCGGCGTTCACCGCACCGCCGGAGTACCAGCGCACGACGTACCAACAGGGCACCTACGGCCGCCCCGCGCCGCATCCGGGCGCCACACAGCGTGTGCCGGTGCCGCCGCCTCCGCTGCAGAGCCGCACCGGCAAGGCCCTGAAGTGGGCGGTCTCCGCCCTCCTCATTGCCGCGCTCGGACTCGGCAGCTGGCAGCTCGCGGACGCCCTGATGGACCAGAGCAAGCCCGACGACACCAACCAGACACAGACGACGGACGAGGGCGACAAGAACAGCACGGCGCCCAAGCCGGTCACGGTACTCAAGATCCACGACGCCGCCGAGTACTACCCGGACGGCACCCCGCAGCACGCCAACGACGCGAAGCTCACCTACGACGGCGACAGTTCGACGTACTGGCGGTCGCGCTCCTTCGAAGAGGGGCCCGTGCTCGCGCCGTACAAGAAGGGGGTCGGCATCGTCTACGACCTCGGCTCGGAGAAGGACGTCTCGGCAGTCTCCATAGGGCTTCTCTACACCGGCGACTACACCGCCGCGGGCCTGTACGCGGCCGACTCGCTCTCGTCGTCGGCCCCGCTGTCGTCCATGAAGAAGATCGCCGAAGCCCGGACGTCCGGTCGGGAACTGAAGATTCCCGCCAAGACGGCGGTGAAGACGCGGTACGTTCTCGTATGGATCACCGCCGCGCCCAACAACGCCGGCGACCAGTGGACCGGCGCCGGCTACAAGCAGGCCATCACCGACGTGAAGTTCACGGGCTGACGTCTCAGCGGAGGGGGAAGAGGCCCATGGCGGACAGCGCCGCACATGACGCGATGAGCGACATGGACCTCCTCGCCCGCCACGTCGAGGGTGATCCCGACGCCTTCGGTGAGCTTGTGCGGCGTCATCGTGACCGCCTCTGGGCGGTGGCCCTGCGTACGCTGGGAGACCGCGAGGAAGCCGCTGACGCCGTCCAGGACGCCCTCGTGTCCGCCTACCGGGCCGCCCACACCTTCCGCGGCCAGTCCGCCGTCACGACCTGGCTGCACCGCATCACGGTCAACGCCTGTCTGGACCGGGCCCGCAAAGCCGCTTCCCGCAAGACCTCGCCGGTCGACGACGCCGAGCGGCTCGAGCAGTTGCTGGAGCCGCACGAGTCCGCGTCCGCCCCCGCGGAACGCAACGACCTGCACCGCCAGCTCATCGAGGCGCTCGGCACCCTCCCGCCCGATCAGCGGGCCGCACTGGTCCTCGTGGACATGCAGGGCTACCCCGTCGCCGAGGCCGCCCGCGTGCTCGACGTGCCGACCGGGACGGTCAAGAGCCGCTGCGCCCGTGGCCGAGCGAGACTCCTGCCCCTGCTCACCCATCTGAGGCCGGGCGGCGGTGACGCCGACAAGAATCCCGAGGCCGGCAGAAGAGAAAGCGGTCCAGGACGGAACCGGGCGCAGGGAGCATCCGTCCCACCGGCAGCGGAACCTCACGTCGAGGATCCGGACAGCGCCGGTACGGGCGATTCAGCTGCTGTGAAGGGCGGAGGTGGGCGGGCGTGACATCGACGACGGACACGACCGGGCACCCGGATGTCACAGAGATCTCCGACCTCACCGAGGGCCTTCTCGATCCCGCCCGAAGCTCCGCGGTCCGCCGGCACCTGGACTCCTGCGCCCTCTGCGCGGACGTCCACGCTTCGCTGGAGGAGATCCAGGGCCTCCTCGGCGCTCTGCCCGAACCGCCGCGGATGCCGGACGACGTCGCCCGCCGTATCGACGCCGCCCTCGCCGCCGAGGCCCTGCTGAGCGCCGCACCCCCCGGCGACGGTGCCGACGAGGCGTCCGCCTCCGTCACCGCCGACACGGAAGCGGCCGGTGTTTCACGTGAAACAGCGGCGGCGTCCGGCCGCCCCTCGGGACATGCCCGCAGCGCAACCACGGGGCCGGGCCGAAAGCTCCACAAGGGCCAGGAGGGCCACAGGGACCGCAAGAACCGCAAGCGGCTCGGTCGCCGCCAGGCAGCCGTCCTCGGCGCGGTCTTCGCCGCGGCCGCGCTGGGACTCGGCTCCGTCCTGGTGTCGTCCCTCACGGACGGCGGGAGCCCAGGCGTCTCGGCGCATCAGACCGCCGTGCCGGACACCTTCTCCTCGAGCAAGCTCGAGGGCCAGGTCGCCGCTCTCCTGGCCAAGGCCGGAGTCTCCCGCACCCCGCAGAGCAAGGGCATCCTGGGAGAGACCGGCAGCGAGACCGGCAACGGATCGCCCCGGGTCCTGCGACAGCCCACGGTTCCGTCGTGCGTCCAGCAGGGGATCGGACGCAACGACACGGCTCTCGCCACCGAAGAGGGCACATACCAAGGGACGGCAGCTCTGCTCGTCGTGCTCCCCGACCCATCGGACAGCGCACGGGTCGACGCCTACATCGTGGACAAGGCCTGTGTGACGCACCCGTCGGCAAGTCCGGCCGACGTTCTCCTGACGACCTCTTACCCCCGTCACTGACGCGGATTTCCCCCGTCACCGACACCCGCTGTCCTGCAGCGTCTCTCCGTCGGCGTTCCCTGCGGTCTCATCCCTCCGTGTGCCCGGACACACCGGGAATGCGCGCCCCTTAGGATCCGTTGGGTGGGGTGAGAGTCCAAGTGGCTCCCACCGCTCGACCGATGCAGTCCCCAGAGACGAGGAATCCAGCCGTGAGCGACGTCCGTAACGTGATCATCATCGGCTCCGGTCCGGCCGGCTACACCGCCGCGCTGTACACCGCGCGCGCGTCGCTGAAGCCGCTGGTGTTCGAAGGCGCCGTCACCGCGGGCGGTGCTCTGATGAACACCACCGAGGTCGAGAACTTTCCCGGCTTCCAGGACGGCATCATGGGCCCCGAGCTCATGGACAACATGCGCGCCCAGGCCGAGCGCTTCGGTGCCGAGCTGATCCCCGACGACATCGTCTCCGTGGACCTCACCGGTGAGATCAAGACCGTCACGGACACCGCCGGCACGATCCACCGCGCCAAGGCCGTCATCGTGACCACCGGATCCCAGCACCGCAAGCTGGGCCTGCCGAACGAGGACGCCCTGTCCGGCCGCGGTGTCTCCTGGTGTGCCACCTGTGACGGCTTCTTCTTCAAGGACCAGGACATCGCCGTGATCGGCGGCGGTGACACCGCGATGGAGGAGGCCACGTTCCTCTCTCGGTTCGCCAAGTCCGTGACGATCGTCCACCGCCGTGACACGCTGCGCGCCTCCAAGGCGATGCAGGAGCGTGCGTTCGCCGACCCGAAGATCAAGTTCATCTGGGACAGCGAGGTCGCGGAGATCCACGGTGACCCGAAGCTGGCCGGGCTGAAGCTTCGCAACCTCAAGACCGGCGAGCTGTCGGACCTGGCGGTGACCGGTCTGTTCATCGCCATCGGCCACGACCCGCGCACGGAGCTCTTCAAGGGACAGCTCGACCTCGACGAGGAGGGCTACCTGAAGGTCGCCGCGCCGTCCACCCGCACCAACCTCACCGGTGTCTTCGCCGCCGGCGACGTCGTGGACCACACCTACCGCCAGGCGATCACCGCAGCCGGCACCGGCTGTTCCTCGGCCCTCGACGCTGAGCGCTACCTCGCCGCGCTCGCGGACGAGGAGCAGGCCGAGCCCGAGAAGACCGCTGTCTGACCCCCCGCCCCGCCCCACCGCACAGAGAAATAAGGAGCCCCCTGTGGCCGGCACCCTGAAGAATGTGACCGACGCCGACTTCGAAGAGGTCGTCCTCAAGAGCGACAAGCCCGTCCTGGTGGACTTCTGGGCCGAGTGGTGCGGTCCGTGCCGCCAGATCGCTCCCTCTCTCGAGGCGATCGCCGCCGAGCACGGCGAGAAGATCGAGATCGTCAAGCTCAACATCGACGAGAACCCGGCCACGGCTGCCAAGTACGGTGTCATGTCGATCCCGACCCTGAATGTGTACCAGGGCGGCGAGGTCGCCAAGACGATCGTCGGCGCCAAGCCGAAGGCCGCGCTCGTACGCGACCTGGAGACCTTCATCTCCGAGTGACGCTCTGCGGGTGAGACACAGCGCAGCGACACGTGAAACGTGTGTGGGCCGGCCCTGAGGGGTCGGCCCACACACGTTTCACGTGAAACATCAGCCCGCCGATGACGCCCGGCCCGCGACGGCGCGCTACAGAGGCCGCAACGCGGGCTCCTTCTGGACGGCCCCCAGCAGCCGGTCGAGAGCCATCTCCACGTCTTCCTTCCAGGACAGCGTCGTCCGCAGCTCCAGCCTCAAGCGGGGATGCGCGGGGTGCGAGCGCATCGTCTTGAAGCCCACCGCCAGCAGATGATCGGCAGGCAGCACACAGGCCGGCCCGGACCAGTGGGCGTCGCCGAACGCCTCGATCGCCTTGAAGCCCCGGTGGAGCAGATCCTTGGCGACCGTCTGGACCATCACACGGCCGAGGCCCTGCCCCTGGTATCCCGGCATGATGAACGCCGTCATCAGCTGCACAGCGTCCGGCGACACGGGGCTCGTGGGAAAAGCCGTCGAGCGGGGCACGTAGGCGGGTGGCGCGTAGAGAACGAACCCCACCGGGATGTCGTCCACATAGACGACCCTGCCGCAGGATCCCCAGTCCAACAGGACGGCGGAGATCCAGGACTCCTTTTCCAGGGCGGATGTCCCCGCCTTTACCGCGGCCTCACCCCTGACGGGATCCAGTTCCCAGAAGACACACGAGCGACAGCGTCTGGGAAGGTCCTGAAGGTTGTCCAGCGTGAGCGGTACGAGCCGACGCCCCATGAAGGCTGTTCCTCGCTTCCTTCGCCCGCGGTTTCGCGAGCGGCTGTCAGAGCGCCCCGTTCCCTGAGCAGACTGCCGACGAATCCGCCGACGGCCCCCAGTCCCAGTCCTGCGCTCACCAGTCCCGTCCGGCTCATCGTTCGCATGCCCTCGCCTCCCGCTCCGAGGTACTGCCAGGTGGATGCGCCACAACCTCTCCGCATCGTATCCACCATGCGAGACCATCAACACTGCCCGCAAGCAAAGAGCGAGCCGTGTTCCGGTAGACAACCGGACACGGCTCGCTCACCGGCTCCTCAGCCCCATACTGCCCGGGCCGAGACGCCGCTCAGTCTTCCGTCCCCTCCGCGCCGTCGTCCATGACGCCCTTCGGCAGCACGGGCCCCTCTCCAGGAGCAAGCGTTCCGAGGATGCGCTCGAGGTCCTCCATAGAGGCGAACTCGACCGTGATCTTGCCCTTCTTCTGTCCCAGATCGACCTTCACCCGCGTCTCGAAACGGTCCGAGAGGCGAGTGGCGAGGTTGGTCAGCGCCGGCGACAGCCGGCCGCCGGCCCGCGGCCCCTTGGCTCGCTGAGCCGTCTGCGGACGCGAGCCCATCAGGGTCACGATCTCCTCGACCGCTCGCACCGAGAGCCCCTCGGCAACGATGCGGTGGGCCAGCCGGTCCTGCTCCTCCGAGTCATCTACCGAGAGCAGCGCCCGAGCGTGACCCGCGGAGAGCACGCCGGCCGCGACCCGACGCTGAACCGCCGGCGAGAGCTTCAGAAGGCGCAGCGTGTTGGAGACCTGCGGACGGGACCGCCCGATGCGGTCTGCCAGCTGGTCATGCGTGCAGTTGAAGTCCTTGAGCAGCTGGTCGTAGGCGGCCGCCTCTTCCAAGGGATTCAGCTGAGCCCGGTGGAGGTTCTCCAGGAGGGCGTCCAGAAGCAGCTTCTCGTCGTCCGTGGCGCGCACGATCGCCGGGATGGCCTCCAGGCCGGCCTCGCGGCAGGCCCGCCAGCGTCGCTCGCCCATGATGAGCTCGTAGCGCCCGGGGCCGAGCTGACGCACCACGACCGGCTGGAGGAGTCCGACCTCCTGGATGGAGGTGATGAGCTCATGCAGGGCATCCTCGTCGAAGACCTCACGCGGCTGGCGCGGGTTCGGCGTGATGTGGTCGAGGGGGATCTCGGCGAAGTATGCGCCGACGGGCGGCGCAGGTGTCTCGAGGACGCTGCTCGCGGACGATTCTTCTGTTTCACGTGAAACAGCCGGCAGCGTGGCCACCTTCGCCGCGGCCACCCCCCGGTCGGTCGTCAGCACCGGCACCGCTGCGGGGGAGGTGGACCCTCCGCCGACCGCGGCTTGAGCCGGCGTCTTCTCCGTCGGGGCAGCGGGGATCAGCGCACCAAGACCACGGCCCAACCCCCTCCGTCGCTCACTCACTGGACGCCCTCCACCATGTTCGGGTTGTTCTGAGCGCCGATATGGGCGTGCGTGGCGTCATAGCTGACCCCTACGCCCTTCAGCGCGAGCTCTCGTGCTGCCTCAAGATAGGAGAGGGCGCCGCTCGATCCGGGATCGTAGGTCAGCACCGTCTGCCCGTAGCTCGGTGCTTCGGAGATGCGGACCGAGCGGGGAATGCTCGTCCGCAGCACCTCCTCACCGAAGTGGGTGCGCACCTCTTCGGCGACCTGTGACGCAAGGCGCGTCCGGCCGTCGTACATGGTGAGCAGAATGGTCGACACATGCAGGGTGGGGTTGAGGTGCCCCCGCACCAGGTCGACGTTGCGCAGCAACTGTCCCAGTCCCTCCAGCGCGTAGTACTCGCACTGGATCGGGATCAGGACCTCGGCACCGGCAACGAGCGCGTTGACCGTCAGCAGGCCGAGGGAGGGCGGACAGTCGATGAGGATGTAGTCCAACGGCTGCTCGTACGCCTGGATCGCTCTCTGCAGTCGGCTTTCACGGGCCACCAGGGAGACCAGTTCGATCTCCGCGCCGGCCAGGTCGATCGTGGCCGGGGCGCAGAAGAGGCCTTCTACATCGGGGACGGGCTGGACAACCTCCGCCAGCGGGCGGCTGTCCACCAGCACGTCGTAGATGGACGGGACCTCGGCGTGGTGATCGATCCCCAGCGCCGTGGACGCGTTGCCTTGCGGGTCGAGGTCGACCACCAGGACACGACCGCCGTGCAGCGCCAGCGACGCGGCAAGGTTGACGGTCGTCGTCGTCTTGCCCACACCGCCCTTCTGGTTGGCGACGACGATCACACGGGTCTGCTCGGGGCGTGGCAGACCCTCGCCGGCGCGGCCCAGAGCCTCCACCGCGAGTTGGGCAGCACGACCGATCGGGGTGTCATCCATCGGAGGCGGTGTTTCACGTGAAACATCCTCCCCGAACGACTCGGCACGGGGACCGGGGACCGGATCGGTCATCGGTCCCGCGATGTTGGCGTCGGACCGCAAGGCTTCACTCTCCTCGACTTCAGGCTCGCAATGAACAGAGCCTCCCATGTCTTCGGGGTCGTGAACCAGTGAGGCCTGGTCTTCTGTGGAGAAATCCGCCTCTGTGGGCAACTCGCGCACCTCATCGAGTGAACCGAGAGGCTTGCGGTCACGGGGTTCGGCTGCGGCGCGGCCGCGACTGATGATGCCGTGGAGCAGTGAGCGACGTTTCACGTGAAACACGATGCACAGCGCCTGCGGCCGGACCGTTGCGACACTCCGCGACGAGGGGGATGGGCAGCTTGTGTGGAGTAGGCCTCAGCGGCGTCGCCGGGTCCGGCCGGTCCGCGCGGCCTTGGCCCGCTTGGCCGCGAACCGCACGCCGCCCGGGCTCTCCCCGACCTCGACCCGCACCACCGTGGACAGCGGATCGACGACCCCTTCACCGACCTGCAGGATGGAGGTGCCCACCGCGCCCAGCTTGCTCAGAGCGGTGGCCGCGCTCTTCAGCTCCTCCTCGGCGGTGTCGCCCTTGAGGGCGAGCATCTCACCGTAGGGCCGCAGCAGGGGGATGCCCCAGGTGGCGAGCCGGTCCAGGGGTGCCACAGCCCGGGCGGTCACCACGTGGACCGGTGGCATCGAGCCCATGACCTCCTCGGCGCGGCCACGGGCGACCGTCACATGGTCCAGCCCCAGAAGTTCGACGACCTCGGTGAGAAAGTTGGTGCGGCGCAGCAGTGGCTCGAGCAAGGTGATCTTCAGATCCTCCCTCACGAGCGCCAGGGGGATGCCGGGCAGCCCGGCACCCGAGCCCACGTCGCACACCGTCACACCTTCCGGCACGACCTCGGAGAGCACCGCGCAGTTCAACAGGTGCCTCTCCCACAGGCGAGGCACCTCGCGCGGGCCGATGAGCCCGCGCTGCACACCTGCCTCAGCCAGCAGCTCGGCGTATCGGACCGCATCATCGAAGCGATCGCCGAATACCTCGCGTGCCACATCGGGCGCAGAGGGGAGCTCCGCTGCCTCCGTCACGGGGACCGTCCTTCCGTACCGCATCAGCGCTTCGAGCGCCGACCACCAGAACTACCAGGCTGACAAAGACCGGCCCCGTCTGCACAACAGACGGGGCCGGGGTGATGTACGTACCGAATCAGTTGGGCAGCACGACGACGAAGCGCTGCGGCTCCTCGCCCTCGGACTCGCTGCGCAGTCCGGCGGCCTTGACCGCGTCGTGAACGACCTTGCGCTCGAAGGGCGTCATCGGCTTCAGCCTCACCGGCTCGCCGTTGTTCTTCGCGTCGGCGGCCGCCTTGGCGCCCAGCTCGGAGAGCTCGGCGCGCTTGTTGGCGCGGTAGCCCGCGATGTCCAGCATCAGCCGACTGCGGTCGCCGGTCTCCCGGTGCACCGCCAGGCGCGTCAGCTCCTGCAGGGCCTCCAGCACCTCGCCGTCGCGGCCGACCAGCTTCTGCAGGTCACGGGTGCCCGCGTCGCTGATGATCGACACAGAAGCGCGGTCGGCCTCGACGTCCATGTCGATGTCGCCGTCGAGATCGGCGATGTCCAGCAGACCCTCGAGGTAGTCCGCCGCGATCTCGCCCTCCTGCTCCAGGCGGCTCAGGGTGTCAGTACCCTCGGCGGCGGCGGAGGTGGTGCCTTCCGTCACGGGATGGGCTCCTTCTACTTCTTGGACGGGGACTTGGGTCGCTGCGGGCCGCCCTTGCGCTGCCCGGACTGGGCCTTGCTGCGGCCGGCGCTGCCGGGTTTGGGCGTGGCCTGCTTGGCGTCGCCGGCGGCCTGGGAGGGCTTGGTGTCCTCCGGCTCGTCGGACTTGCTCAGCGAGGTGGTCTCACCGGCCGCCTTGGGGGCCGTGGACTGGCGCTGGGACTTCGACTGCCGCTTGGGCTGCTGACGCTTGGCGGCCGCACTCGTCTGCGCACTGTCCTCGGCCTGCGCGGCAGCCTGGGCCTCGCTCTTGACCACGGTGCCGTCGGCCTGGGCGGCGAAGCCCACCTTGGTCAGACCGTTGATGAACTTGCGCTCGGCGTCGTTGCGGTCGCGGCCCTTGGCCACGATGGCCTTGACGATGGCCTTCTCGCTGCGGCTGCGGGTCTTGCCGTGCTGCGTGACGTGCTTGTACAGGCGCTCCAGGTACGCGGCCTGAGCCTTGGAACCCGGCGTCGGGTTGTTGCGGATCACGTACATCTGCTGGCCCATGGTCCACACGTTGGTGGTCAGCCAGTAGACGAGGACACCGACGGGGAAGTTGATGCCGAAGACGGCGAACATGACCGGGAAGACGTACATCAGCATCTTCTGCTGCTGCATGAACGGCGTCTTCACCGAGGTGTCGACGTTCTTCGTCATCAGCTGGCGCTGAGTGAAGAACTGCGAGGCCGACATCATGACGATCATGATCGCGGTGACCACGCGGACGTCGGTCAACGAGGCGCCGAGCGACTCCACCTTCGCCGCGCCGTCGGTGAACTTCGCCGCCAGCGGAGCGCCGAAGATGTGCGCCTTACGGGCGCTCTCCAGCAGCTGCTCGTTGATGACGCCGATCTTGTCGCCCGTCGCGATGCCGTTGAGCACGTGGTACAGGGCGAAGAAGAACGGGGACTGCGCCAGGATGGGAAGGCACGAGGAGAGCGGGTTGGTGCCCGTCTCCTTGTACAGCTTCATCATCTCTTCGGACTGACGCGCCTTGTCGTTCTTGTAGCGCTCCTGGATCTTCTTCATCTCGGGCTGGAGCGTCTGCATGGCCCGCGTCGACTTGATCTGCTTCACAAAGAGCGGGATCAGGCAGATACGGATCAGGATCACCAGAGACACGATCGACAGGCCCCAGGCCCACCCGGTGTCAGGGCCGAAAATCGACCCGTACACCTTGTGGAACTGGACGATGACCCAGGAGACAGGTGTCGTGATGAAGCTGAAGAGGCTGGCAATCGTGTCCACTAATCATGCTCCTTGGGCATGGGACGGTGTCTCTGCGGCCGGGCTCGAAGCAGTCGGGCCTTCTGTGGCCGTTTCGGCGGCGGAGGTCCCGCCCCTGCGTGCACGCCAGGCGTCACGCAACATTTCGTGCCACCGCGGGCGCTTGCGCGGCGGAACATGGTCCACGCCGCCGAGCGACCACGGGTTGCACCGCAGGATGCGCCAGGCGGTGAGAGCCGTTCCCTTGATCGCACCGTGTCGGTCGATGGCCGTGTAGCCGTAGTGGGAGCACGACGGGTAGTACTTGCACACCGGCCCGAGCAGCGGACTGATCGTCCACTGGTAGAGCTTGATCAGAGCCAGCAGCGGGTACTTCATCGCGCGCCCCCTCCCAGTAGCCGTACAAGGGCGGCATCCAGGTCTTGGGCCAGCTGTGCGTGGTCGGCGTCGCCCGCCCCGGGCAACGCCCGTACGACTACCAGGCTACCGGGGGGAAACCGGGTGACTCTCTCGCGCATCAGGTGACGCAGTCTGCGCTTGACCTTGTTGCGCACGACAGCACCGCCCACAGCCTTGCTCACGACGAAACCCGCACGCGTCGGGGGAGCGCTCTCCCCAGGCGCGTGCGGGTCCGTGGCACCGCTTCGAAAATGGACCACGAGGGTCGGGCGGCCGGCCCGACGACCTCGTCGTACCGCGGTCGCGAAGTCCTCGCGCCGCCTCAGCCGATGCTCGGTAGGCAGCACGACGTCATGACCTGATCAGGCTCAGGCGGACAGGTTCGCGCGACCCTTGCTGCGGCGGTTCGCGAGAATCGCGCGACCGGCACGGGTGCGCATCCGCAGGCGGAAGCCGTGGGTCTTGGCACGACGACGGTTGTTCGGCTGGAAGGTGCGCTTGCTCACTCGGGGGCTCCAGAAATCAATCGGTGGTGGCGGGGTGCCGTCCTGGCTGTCACCGTGCGCCCACGAGGTAGCTCGCGGTCAACGCCCGAGTGCACCGCTTCCCGATCACCTGACGCGATCTGTGCCCATCGGAGGCAGGCGGCAGCAGCCATCGACAACTCGACCTGGTTACGGTACGCGCGGCTACGCCATCCGGTCAAACCGGCGGTCACAGGGAGACACTGTCCACAGCCTGGGGACAACAACTTGAACCGTACCCGTCGGCCTGACTACCGTGGCTGAACTCCGATTCGTTCCGTTGTCCCTGCCCCGCCCCATATGAATCCCGACCGTCCCACACTCACACGTTCGTGGGACCCACGAGAGAGCGTGCCCTGTGGCTGACGTGCCTGCCGATCTTGCCGCAGTGTGGCCACGAGTACTGGAGCAGCTCCTCGGGGAGGGACGCGCCCAGGGCGTCGAGGTGAAGGACGAACGCTGGATCCGCCGCTGCCAGCCGCTCGCGCTGGTGGCCGACACGGCGCTGCTTGCCGTGCCGAACGAGTTCGCCAAGACCGTTCTGGAAGGCCGTCTCGCGCCGATCGTCAGTGAGACGCTGAGCCGCGAGTGCGGCCGCCCGATCCGCATCGCGATCACCGTCGACGACTCGGTCGGCGAGCCCGCGTCCCCGCCGGCTCCGCCCGTGCAACAGCACGCGCGCTACGACGAGCCGGAACTTCCCGCCGGGCCCTACGACGGCCAGGACGGCCGGTACGAGTCCGGGAACCAGTCCGCGTACGAAGGCCGTTACGAGGGCTACGGCCGGCACCGCGCCGACCAGCTGCCCTCGGGTCCCGGCGACCAGCTGCCCGGCACGCGCCCCGACCAGCAGCCCGGCTCCCGCCCGGACCAGCTGCCCACCGCGCGCCCCGCCTACCCGTCGGAGTACCAGCGCCCCGAGCCGGGCGCCTGGCCGCGGCCGCAGCAGGACGAGTACGGCTGGCAGCAGCAGCGTCTCGGCTTCCCGGAGCGCGACCCCTACGCGTCGCCCTCGTCCCACGACTCCTACGGCGGGCCCCCGGCCCAGGACCCGTACGGCTCGCCCTCGCAGGACTCCTACGGCCCCCCGTCCCAGGACTACCGTCCCCAGCCTGTGGACCGTCCGCCGTACGACCGCAAGCGCGCGGATTACGAGCCGTCACGTTCCGACTACGACCAGCGCGATCCCGGCCGGCGCGAGCTGTCCGAGCCCCCTGCCGGTCCCGGGCACCCGCACCGCGGCGGCCCGGCCGGCCCCGGCCAGGGCGGCGCCGGCGGGTCCGGGGGCTCGTCCTCGCACTCGCCCGCGACGGCCGGTCCCGGCGAGCCGACCGCGCGGCTGAACCCGAAGTACCTCTTCGACACGTTCGTCATCGGCGCCTCCAACCGGTTCGCGCACGCGGCCGCCGTCGCTGTCGCCGAGGCACCCGCGAAGGCCTACAACCCCTTGTTCATCTACGGGGAGTCGGGCCTCGGCAAGACTCACCTGCTGCACGCCATCGGGCACTACGCGCGGAGCCTCTACCCGGGCACGCGCGTGCGGTACGTGAGCTCGGAGGAGTTCACCAACGAGTTCATCAACTCCATCCGCGACGGCAAGGGCGACAGCTTCCGCAAGCGGTACCGCGAGATGGACATCCTGCTCGTCGACGACATCCAGTTCCTCGCGGACAAGGAGTCGACGCAGGAGGAGTTCTTCCACACCTTCAACACGCTCCACAACGCCAACAAGCAGATCGTGCTCTCCAGCGACCGGCCGCCCCGGCAGCTGGTGACCCTCGAGGACCGGTTGCGCAACCGCTTCGAGTGGGGTCTGACCACCGACGTCCAGCCTCCGGAGCTGGAGACGCGTATCGCGATCCTGCGCAAGAAGGCGGTGCAGGAGCAGCTGAACGCCCCGCCGGAGGTGCTGGAGTTCATCGCCTCGCGGATCTCCCGCAACATCCGCGAACTGGAGGGCGCGCTGATCCGGGTGACGGCGTTCGCGTCGCTCAACCGGCAGCCGGTGGACCTGGGCCTGACGGAGATCGTCCTCAAGGACCTGATCCCCGGCGGCGAGGACTCCGCCCCCGAGATCACCTCCACGGCCATCATGGGCGCGACGGCGGACTACTTCGGCCTCACCATCGAGGACCTCTGCGGCACCTCGCGCGGGCGCGCGCTGGTCACGGCCCGGCAGATCGCCATGTACCTGTGCCGCGAACTGACGGATCTGTCGCTGCCGAAGATCGGCGCGTTGTTCGGCGGCCGCGACCACACGACCGTGATGCACGCGGACCGCAAGATCCGCAATCTGATGGCCGAGCGGCGCTCCATCTACAACCAGGTGACCGAGCTGACGAACCGCATCAAGAACGGCTGACACGGCGCAGAGCACCATCGAGTGCTCGCGCCGGGAGAGCCGCGTCGCCTGCTCGCCGAGTGCGCCCCTGGAGAAGCTTCCGGGGGCGCTTCTCGTCGTTCCGCGGGTCGCGCGGAAACGCCGGGCCGTCCCTCCGAGGCCCGCTCGGGGACCGTCCGCCGCACCCCAGAGGCCCACATGACGGCCGTCCGCAGCCCCTTCGTGGGGCGCCCGCAGCCCCTTCGTGGGGCGCCCGCAGCCCCTTCGTAGGGCGCCCGCGGGTCGCCCGCGGTCCCTCACGGCACATCCGCCCGTCGCACGCCGGCCGTACACCGCTCACCTGCTGTTCGAATACAGGCCCGGGTTACGGCCTCTCTCCACAGATTCGGCGACTTTCTCCCGTCCACACCCTGGGGACCGGGAAGTTGTTCAGACTGTGTCCACAGGCGAACGGGGTGCGGGAGGATCTCACCAGGTCACCTGGTTGTGGATTCGTGGACAAAGGTTGTCCACAGGCTGTGGACAGAGAAATGATCCACAGCCTGTGCACGGAGTTGTCCACCGACTGCCCACAGGCTGCGGCCGGTTGTCCCCAGCGATCTTCGGCTTCTCCACACGTCTGTCCACTGTTCGGCAACCCGCCGCGCGTTCTCACCGGGTCGAGTGAAAGGCGTCACACGAAGGTGCCGGAGCGCCCTGTGGGAAACGGCGCCGAACCTGGGGACGGACCTGGGGAGAACTCGCCCCGTCCTGTGCACGGTGTGTGCAGAACTTTCTGTTCTCCACAGAAGGCCCCGGTTGTCCACCGGCTCCACCCACAGGGTCGGTGGACAAAATATCGCCCCTGAGCTGCGAAAACGCAGTTATCCACTGTATCCACAGCCCCTACTACTACTCCCGACTAGAGAGAGCGAGAAATCCGTTTAGAAGGGGGTCCTGTGCACAACTCGCTCTTCGGCGCCCGGCTGCCCCTCGTCACGACTTGACCCCGAGGGGCACCTACTGTCAGTGCGGTGCGTCAGACTGGTCCCGGTGGTCCTGCCCCGCACCGGGGCCGACCACACCGAGACAGCGACGAAAGCCAGGCAGGGCGAGAAGCGCCGGCAACAGCAGGAGGCGGCAAGAGTGAAGATCCGGGTGGAACGCGACGTACTCGCGGAGGCCGTGGCCTGGGCGGCGCGCAGCCTCCCGGCCCGCCCGCCGGCGCCGGTCCTCGCCGGCCTGCTGCTGAAGGCGGAGGACGGCCAGCTGAGCCTGTCCAGCTTCGACTACGAGGTCTCCGCCCGGGTCTCGGTGGACGCCGAGACCGAGGAGGAGGGCACGGTCCTCGTCTCCGGCCGGCTCCTCGCCGACATCTGCCGCGCCCTGCCCAACCGCCCGGTGGAGATCTCCACAGACGGTGTACGGGCGACGGTGGTCTGCGGTTCCTCGCGGTTCACCCTGCACACGCTGCCGGTGGAGGAGTACCCGTCGCTGCCGCAGATGCCGAACGCGACGGGCACGGTCCCCGGCGAGGTCTTCGCCTCCGCGGCCGCCCAGGTCGCCATCGCCGCCGGGCGCGACGACACGCTGCCGGTGCTGACCGGCGTGCGCATCGAGATCGAGGGCGACACCGTCACGCTGGCCTCGACCGACCGCTACCGCTTCGCCGTCCGCGAGTTCCTGTGGAAGCCGGAGAACCCCGAGGCGTCCGCGGTCGCCCTGGTGCCCGCCAAGACGCTCCTGGACACCGCCAAGGCCCTCACGAGCGGCGACAGCGTCACCCTGGCCCTCTCGGGCGGCGGTTCGGGCGAGGGCCTGATCGGCTTCGAGGGCGCGGGCCGGCGCACCACGACGCGCCTGCTGGAGGGCGACCTCCCGAAGTACCGCACGCTGTTCCCGACCGAGTTCAACTCCGTCGCCGTGATCGAGACCGCCCCGTTCGTGGAGGCCGTCAAGCGCGTGGCGCTGGTCGCGGAGCGCAATACCCCGGTGCGGCTCAGCTTCGAGCAGGGCGTGCTCATCCTGGAGGCCGGTTCCAGCGACGACGCACAGGCTGTGGAGCGGGTCGACGCCCAGCTCGAGGGCGACGACATCTCGATCGCCTTCAACCCGACCTTCCTGCTGGACGGCCTGAGCGCCATCGACTCGCCGGTCGCCCAGCTGTCGTTCACGACGTCCACCAAGCCGGCGCTGCTCAGCGGCAAGCCCGCGCTGGACGCGGAGGCGGACGACGCCTACAAGTACCTGATCATGCCGGTGCGGCTGAGCGGCTGAGCGGTCGGCGGCCGGGTCGTCCGAGGTCGTCCACAGGCTGTGGCCGAACAGTCCACGGACTGTGGACGAAGCCGCAGGTGAGCGGCGAGATGGGTGGTACGTCTGAGCGCGTATGCCCACAGGTGTGCGTGAGGGTCCGGGTTTAGGCTCGGACCGGGGCACGAGGTGCCCCACACGCCACACAGCGACCTAAGGAACAACTGATGGAGCTCGGTCTCGTCGGCCTCGGCAAGATGGGCGGCAACATGCGCGAGCGGATCCGCCGCGCCGGCCACACCGTCGTCGGATTCGACCGCAACCCGGACCTCGCCGACGTCCACAGCCTCGAAGAGCTGGTGGGCAAGCTCAACGGCCCGCGGGTGGTCTGGGTGATGGTTCCGGCAGGCGCCGCCACCCAGTCGACCGTCGACGAGCTCGCCGAGCTGCTGGAGCCCGGCGACGTCGTGGTGGACGGCGGCAACTCCCGCTGGACGGACGACGAGAAGCACGCCGAGGAGCTCGCCGCCAAGGGCATCGGGTTCGTCGACTGCGGGGTCTCCGGGGGCGTCTGGGGCCTGGAGAACGGCTACGCGCTGATGTACGGCGGCGATGCGGAGAACGTCGCCAAGGTGCAGCCGGTCTTCGACGCGCTCAAGCCCGAGGGCGACTTCGGCGCGGTGCACGCCGGCAAGGTCGGCGCCGGCCACTTCGCCAAGATGGTCCACAACGGCATCGAGTACGCCATGATGCAGGCCTACGCCGAGGGCTGGGAGCTGCTGGAGAAGGTCGACTCGGTCACGGACGTGCGTGAGGTCTTCCGTTCCTGGCAGGAGGGCACGGTCATCCGCTCCTGGCTGCTCGACCTGGCCGTCAACGCCCTCGACGAGGACGAGCACCTCGACAAGCTGCGCGGCTTCGCCCAGGACTCCGGCGAGGGCCGGTGGACGGTCGAGGCGGCCATCGACAACGCCGTGCCGCTGCCCGCGATCACGGCCTCGCTGTTCGCGCGGTTCGCCTCCCGGCAGGACGACTCGCCGCAGATGAAGATGATCGCCGCGCTGCGCAACCAGTTCGGCGGCCACGCCGTCGAGAAGAAGTAATCCACAGGGTCGCCCCGCGATCCACAACCCTGGGGGAGGTCGGCGAACGACCATGCACGTCACGCATCTGTCGCTGGCCGACTTCCGCTCGTACGCCCGGGTCGAAGTTCCGCTCGATCCGGGCGTCACCGCTTTCGTGGGCCCCAACGGGCAGGGCAAGACGAACCTCGTCGAGGCCGTCGGCTACCTCGCCACCCTCGGCAGCCACCGGGTCTCCTCCGACGCGCCGCTGGTCCGCATGGGCGCCGACCGCGCGATCGTCCGGGCGCAGGTCAGACAGGGCGAGCGGCAGCAGCTGATCGAGCTGGAGCTGAACCCGGGCAAGGCCAACCGGGCCCGCATCAACAGGTCGTCGCAGGTCAGACCCCGTGACGTGCTGGGGATCGTACGGACCGTGCTGTTCGCGCCGGAGGATCTCGCGCTGGTGAAGGGCGACCCCGGCGAGCGGCGCCGCTTCCTCGACGAGCTGATCACCGCGCGCTCCCCGCGGATGGCGGGCGTGCGCTCGGACTACGAACGGGTGCTCAAACAGCGCAACACGCTGCTGAAGTCGGCCGCGCTCGCGCGCCGGCACGGCGGACGTTCCATGGACCTGTCGACGCTCGACGTGTGGGACCAGCACCTCGCGCGCGTGGGCGCCGAGCTGCTCGCCCGGCGCCTCGACCTGGTCGCCGCACTCCAGCCGCTCGCCGACAAGGCGTACGAGCAGCTGGCGCCGGGCGGCGGACCTGTGGCCCTGGAGTACAAGCCGTCGGCGCCGGGTGAGGCGCACACGCGTGACGACCTCTACGAGCAGCTGACGGCCGCCCTCGCGGAGGCCCGCAAGCAGGAGATCGAGCGGGGCGTCACCCTCGTCGGGCCGCACCGGGACGATCTTCTGCTCAAGCTCGGACAGCTGCCCGCCAAGGGATACGCCTCGCACGGCGAGTCCTGGTCGTACGCGCTGGCGCTGCGGCTGGCCTCGTACGACCTGCTGCGGGCGGAGGGCAACGAGCCGGTCCTCGTCCTGGACGACGTCTTCGCCGAGCTGGACGCCCGCAGGCGGGAGCGGCTTGCGGAGCTGGTCGCGCCCGGCGAGCAGGTGCTGGTGACGGCCGCGGTCGACGACGACGTGCCCCAGGTGCTCTCTGGGGCGCGGTACACGGTGTCCGAGGGGACGGTGGAGCGCGTATGAGCGCCGCCGACGGGTCCGACCCGAAGCGGGTGCCCGAACCGTCCGGCGTCGACCTCGCGCGCGTGGCGCTCAGAGCGGCGCGGGAGCAGGCACGCGCGCGCGGGGACGCGGCGCAGCAGAAGAAGCAGGTCCGGCGCGGGGCCGGGCTGCGCTCCGGGGCGCGCGCGGACGGCCGCGACCCGATGGCTCTGGGCGCCGCGATCAACCGGCTGCTCAACGAGCGCGGCTGGGAGGCTCCGGCCGCGGTGGGCGGCGTGATGGGCCGCTGGCCGCAGATCGTCGGCGAGGACGTGGCGAAGCACTGTGTGCCCGAGAGGTACGACGACGAGGAGCGGACGCTGATCGTGCGCTGTGACTCGACGGCCTGGGCGACGAACCTTCGGCTGCTCGCCCCGACGCTGGTCGCGCGGCTCAACGAGGATCTGGGGCACGGCGCGGTGCGGTTGATCAAGGTGCTGGGTCCGGGCGGCCCCGTGCGCCGCTACGGGCCCCTGAGGGCCCCCGGAAGCACCGGCCCGGGCGACACCTACGGGTGAGGTGCATCACGTCTTCGCAAGGCCGGGCGGTCCCGACGGGGCCGCCCGGCCTTCGTTTCGCGCACCCGCGCGCGGGTGCGCGCGGCGACCTGACTCCCAAGTAGCCAGGGGTTGACACCCGAAAGCGCTGAGTGCCGCTGTGAGCCTCTTGGAGCCCCCTTCCGTATATCGGGACCCGGAAGACGCCGGTTGAGGGCGGCACATGCGGACTCAGGTACCGGCAAACCCCCATCAGTGTCAGTGCTACCGGTAGACTGGAAGCCAATCCCGCCCCGAACGTGGGGACCGCCCGGGAGAAGTCGAGCAACGCTGATCAAGGCTGACCAACGCAACATGCCGCAGCCGCTCCGGCAACCCTCTCCGGAGGGGTCCCCAGAGCCTGGCTAGTGCTGTGCCAGAAAGGGCGCTTCGTGGCCGATTCCGGCAACCCCAACGAGAACATCCCGTCCACCGACGCCGGCGTGAACAGCGAGGCGAGCACCTCGAGCCACGAGGTCACCGCCTCGTACGACGCCAGCGCCATCACCGTCCTCGAGGGTCTGGACGCGGTCCGCAAGCGACCCGGTATGTACATCGGCTCGACCGGCGAGCGCGGTCTGCACCACCTGGTGTACGAGGTCGTCGACAACTCGGTCGACGAGGCCCTGGCCGGCCACGCGGACACCATCGACGTGACGATCCTCGCCGACGGCGGGGTGCGGGTCACCGACAACGGCCGAGGCATCCCGGTGGGCATCGTGGCCTCCGAGGGCAAGCCGGCCCTCGAGGTCGTGCTGACCGTGCTGCACGCGGGCGGCAAGTTCGGCGGCGGCGGCTACGCGGTCTCCGGCGGTCTGCACGGCGTCGGCGTCTCCGTCGTCAACGCCCTGTCCAGCAAGGTCGCCGTCGAGGTCCGCACCGACGGCCACCGCTGGACGCAGGACTACAAGATGGGCGTCCCCACGGCGCCGCTGGCCAAGCACGAGGCCATCGAGGACACCGGCACGTCGGTCACCTTCTGGGCCGACGCCGACATCTTCGAGACGACCGAGTACTCCTTCGAGACGCTGTCGCGGCGCTTCCAGGAGATGGCGTTCCTCAACAAGGGCTTGACGATCAAGCTCACCGACGAGCGCGAGTCGGCGAAGGCCACCGCCGGGGCGGACGAGGCGGGTGCGGACGAGAAGGACGAGGTCAAGACCGTCACGTACCACTACGAGGGCGGCATCGTCGACTTCGTGAAGTACCTCAACTCCCGCAAGGGCGAGGCGGTTCACCCGACGATCATCGACCTGGAGGCGGAGGACAAGGAGAAGAGCCTGTCCCTCGAGGTCGCCATGCAGTGGAACAGCGGTTACAGCGAGGGCGTGTACTCCTTCGCGAACATCATCCACACGCATGAGGGCGGTACGCACGAGGAGGGCTTCCGCGCGGCGCTGACCAACCTGGTCAACAAGTACGCGCGCGACAAGAAGCTGCTGCGCGAGAAGGACGACAACCTCACGGGCGACGACATCCGCGAGGGTCTGACGGCGATCATCTCGGTCAAGCTGAGCGAGCCCCAGTTCGAGGGCCAGACCAAGACCAAGCTGGGCAACACGGAGGCCAAGACCTTCGTCCAGAAGGCGGTCTACGAGCACTTGAACGACTGGCTGGACCGCAACCCGGTCGAGGCGGCGGACATCGTCCGCAAGGGCATCCAGGCGGCCACCGCGCGCGTGGCGGCCCGCAAGGCGCGCGACCTGACGCGCCGCAAGGGCCTGTTGGAGTCGGCGTCCCTGCCGGGCAAGCTGTCCGACTGCCAGTCGAACGACCCCACCAAGTGCGAGATCTTCATCGTCGAGGGCGACTCGGCCGGCGGCTCGGCCAAGTCCGGCCGCAACCCGCAGTACCAGGCGATCCTCCCGATCCGCGGCAAGATCCTCAACGTCGAGAAGGCGCGGATCGACAAGATCCTGCAGAACCAGGAGATCCAGGCGCTGATCTCCGCCTTCGGCACCGGGGTCCACGAGGACTTCGACATCGAGAAGCTCCGCTATCACAAGATCATCCTGATGGCGGACGCCGACGTCGACGGCCAGCACATCAGCACCCTGCTGCTGACCTTCCTGTTCCGCTTCATGCGGCCGCTGGTCGAGGCCGGGCACGTGTACCTCTCCCGTCCCCCGCTGTACAAGATCAAGTGGGGCCGGGACGACATCGAGTACGCGTACTCCGACCGCGAACGCGACGCACTGATCGAGATGGGCCGTCAGCGCGGCAAGCGGGTGCGCGAGGACTCCATCCAGCGCTTCAAGGGCCTCGGCGAGATGAACGCCGAGGAGCTGCGCATCACGACGATGGACCAGGAGCACCGCGTCCTCGGCCAGGTCACCCTCGACGACGCCGCCCAGGCCGACGACCTGTTCTCGGTCCTCATGGGCGAGGACGTCGAGGCGCGCCGCGCCTTCATCCAGCGCAACGCCAAGGACGTCCGCTTCCTCGACATCTGAGTCGGTCTCAGCTGACCGCGTCAGAAAGGATTCCCCCCAGCAATGACCGACGAGAACACCCCCGTCAGCCCTGAAGAGGGCGGCGACATCGTCATGCGCATCGAGCCCGTCGGGCTCGAGACGGAGATGCAGCGCTCGTACCTCGACTACGCGATGTCCGTCATCGTCTCGCGTGCGCTGCCGGACGTCCGCGACGGCCTCAAGCCCGTCCACCGCCGCGTCCTGTACGCCATGTACGACGGCGGCTACCGGCCCGAGCGCGGCTTCTACAAGTGCGCCCGCGTGGTCGGCGACGTCATGGGCAACTACCACCCGCACGGCGACAGTTCGATCTACGACGCGCTGGTGCGCCTCGCGCAGCCGTGGTCGATGCGCATGCCGCTGGTGGACTCCAACGGCAACTTCGGCTCTCCGGGCAACGACCCGGCAGCGGCCATGCGGTACACCGAGTGCAAGATGGCGCCGCTGTCGATGGAGATGGTCCGCGACATCGACGAGGAGACCGTCGACTTCACGGACAACTACGACGGCCGCTCCCAGGAGCCGACCGTCCTGCCGGCCCGTTTCCCGAACCTGCTGATCAACGGCTCGGCCGGCATCGCGGTCGGCATGGCGACCAACATCCCCTCGCACAACCTGCGCGAGGTCGCCTCCGGCGCCCAGTGGTACCTGGAGAACCCGGAGGCCTCGCACGAGGAGCTCCTGGACGCGCTGATGGAGCGCATCAAGGGCCCCGACTTCCCGACCGGCGCGCTCGTCGTGGGCCGCAAGGGCATCGAGGAGGCGTACCGCACGGGCCGCGGCTCCATCACCATGCGGGCGGTCGTCGAGGTCGAGGAGATCCAGAACCGCCAGTGCCTGGTGGTCACGGAGCTGCCCTACCAGGTCAACCCGGACAACCTCGCGCAGAAGATCGCCGACCTGGTCAAGGACGGCAAGATCGGCGGCATCGCGGACGTCCGCGACGAGACGTCCTCGCGCACGGGCCAGCGCCTGGTCATCGTGCTCAAGCGGGACGCGGTCGCCAAGGTCGTGCTGAACAACCTGTACAAGCACACCGACCTGCAGACCAACTTCGGCGCGAACATGCTGGCGCTCGTCGACGGCGTCCCGCGCACGCTGTCCCTGGACGCGTTCATCCGCCACTGGGTGGCGCACCAGATCGAGGTCGTCGTCCGCCGGACGAAGTTCCGGCTGCGCAAGGCAGAGGAGCGGGCGCACATCCTGCGCGGCCTGCTGAAGGCCCTGGACGCCATCGACGAGGTCATCGCGCTGATCCGGCGCAGCGACACCGTCGACATCGCGCGCACGGGCCTGATGGAGCTCCTGGAGATCGACGAGATCCAGGCCAACGCCATCCTCGAGATGCAGCTGCGCCGACTGGCCGCCCTGGAGCGTCAGAAGATCATCCAGGAGCACGACGAACTCCAGGCGAAGATCACCGAGTACAACGCGATCCTCGCCTCGCCGGTCCGTCAGCGCGGCATCGTCAGCGCCGAACTCGCGGCGATCGTCGAGAAGTACGGCGACGACCGCAAGACGATGCTGGTGCCCTACGACGGCGACATGTCCATCGAGGACCTGATCGCCGAGGAGGACATCGTCGTCACCGTCACGCGCGGCGGTTACGTCAAGCGCACGAAGACGGACGACTACCGGGCGCAGAAGCGCGGCGGCAAGGGCGTGCGGGGAGCGAAGCTCAAGGAAGACGACATCGTCGACCACTTCTTCGTCTCCACCACGCACCACTGGCTGCTGTTCTTCACCAACAAGGGCCGCGTCTACCGGGCGAAGGCGTACGAACTGCCGGACGCCGGGCGGGACGCGCGCGGTCAGCACGTCGCGAACCTGCTGGCCTTCCAGCCGGACGAGGCGATCGCCGAGATCCTCGCGATCCGTACCTACGAGGTGGCGCCCTATCTGATCCTGGCCACCAAGGGCGGCTTGGTGAAGAAGACGCCTCTGAAGGATTACGATTCGCCGCGCTCCGGTGGCGTCATCGCGATCAATCTCCGTGAGACGGAGGACGGTTCCGACGACGAACTGATCGGAGCCGAACTGGTCTCGGCGGATGACGACCTGCTTCTGATCAGCAAGAAGGCACAGTCGATCAGGTTCACGGCCACGGACGAAAGTCTGCGGCCCATG
The DNA here is from genome assembly GCF_052543235.1 of Streptomyces sp. SAS_272. NCBI lineage: Bacteria > Bacillati > Actinomycetota > Actinomycetes > Kitasatosporales > Streptomycetaceae > Streptomyces > Streptomyces sp. SAS_272. The sequence goes on from NZ_JBMNDR010000007.1 coordinate 89,294, forward strand.
GGCCGTGCCACCTCGGGTGTCAAGGGCATGAGCTTCCGCGAGGGAGACCAGCTCCTCTCGATGAATGTTGTTCGACCCGGTACGTTCGTGTTCACTGCCACAGACGGCGGGTACGCGAAGCGGACCGCCGTCGACGAGTACCGCGTCCAGGGTCGCGGCGGCCTCGGCATCAAGGCCGCCAAGATCGTCGAGGACCGTGGCTCCCTCGTCGGCGCGCTGGTGGTCGAGGAGACCGACGAGATCCTCGCCATCACGCTGGGCGGCGGTGTGATTCGTACGCGAGTCAACGAGATCAGGGAGACCGGCCGTGACACCATGGGCGTTCAACTGATCAACCTGGGCAAGCGCGATGCCGTCGTCGGCATCGCCCGTAACGCCGAGGCGGGGCGCGAGGCGGAAGAGGTCGACGGCGGGATCGCCGTGGACGACACCGCCGAGGCGGCCACGACCGCCGGCACGGACGAGGGTGAGTCGCCCTCGGCCGAGTAGCACGAGGAGAGAGTCATCGTGAGCGGAGCCACGGGCGCCGGTACGTCTGCCGGCACGGGCAAGAACGGCGGCGGCCGTGGCTCCGCCGCGTCGGCGGGGGACGCGCGGACGACCGACGCGCGGGGCGCGGGGGGCGCCGAGGGGCGTGCGGCCGACACCCACACCACCCAGCTGAAGGCCATCAAGGCCCCCGCCGCCGACTCCCCCTCGCCCTCCACCGGCCCGCGGCCGCCCAAGGGATCCCCGGGATCCTCCGGCGCGCAGGCCGTCCAGACCTCTCAGGCAGGATCCAAGAGCCCTCAGGGGACTCAGGGGGGAACCGTGACGGACACCCGAGGCGCGCAGAGCAAGCAGGAGGCGTCGCCGCTTCCCGGCGAGCGGCAGGCGCAGCAGCCCTCCGGGCCCTACCACCCGCCGCAGGCCTATCCCACCCAGGCGCCTCCGGCGGCCGACGCCGTACGCCGGCCCCGGACGGGCGCCCGCACCACGCCCCGCGTGCGCAAGGCGCGGCTGCGCGTGGCGAAGGCCGACCCGTGGTCGGTGATGAAGGTGAGCTTCCTGCTCTCCATCGCGCTGGGCATCTGCACGATCGTCGCGGCGGCCATGCTGTGGATGGTCATGGATGCCATGGGCGTGTTCTCGACGGTAGGCGGCACCATCTCGGAGGCGACCGGCTCGAACGAGTCGAACGGCTTCGACCTGCAGTCGTTCCTGTCGCTCCCCCACGTCCTGATGTTCACGTCGATCATCGCGGTCATCGACGTCGTCCTCGCGACGGCCCTCGCGACGCTCGGCGCGTTCATCTACAACCTCTCCGCGGGCTTCGTCGGAGGCGTCGAGCTGACCCTCGCAGAGGACGAGTGACCTCGCTCGTCAGCACGGTCCCGCACCCCGGCCGAGGCCCCGTGAGTATCGATTTTGGGACTGCCCGCGTCGTGCGCTAATCTTCAGGAGTCAGCGCGCGGGACACACTCCGCAGAGCGCGGCGGGGCTATAGCTCAGTTGGTTAGAGCGCATCCCTGATAAGGATGAGGCCACAGGTTCAAATCCTGTTAGCCCCACCAGCACGAAGACCCCCGACCGATCATGGTCGGGGGTCTTCGGCATGGGGAGCGTCCGACGTTGTGGACGCAGACGAACAGCACGGACTGGCGTCCTGTCGGATTGCCATGGCGGGGTGTCCTTCCGGAACGGGCGTGTCAGGCGCCTGTGGGGCGGCGGCGGATTCCCTCGCCTCAGCCGGTCTACGTGGTCAAGGCCGACGACGACACGCTCGGCAAGAGCGCCGACTCCGACGGCGCGGGTGCCGGTTGCTGCACCGGGCAGGCCGCAGCGCAGGACGCCCCGGCGAGCGCAGGGTGCGCCTGCCGCTGAGCGCGCCGTCAAGGGCGCGGCCGCTGCCGGGCGCGGTCGGTTCGGCGCGCAGGGATCGGGCGCAGGGACGGCGCGCAGGGCGGTGAGGGCGTGCAGGGCGGGGAAGGGCGGGAAATGGGTGGGGGCACGGCGAAGGCCCGGTGGCTCCTGGGGAGCTGCCGGGCCTGCTCGTGCGGGCTGTACGCAAGTTCGCCGTCACGTCGGGGTGTGGCGGGGGGCTCAGTTCTGCTGGGGGGCGGCCGGCGCGGCGGGGTCCTCGGGGGTGCAGGACGTCGTGTGATCGGCTGCTTCCGTGTCCGGCAGGCCGTGGTGGCGGCAGCTGGGGGACTTGCCGTGCGCCTCGGCGCGGATGCGCTGTTTCATCGTGGGGGGCAGGGAGCGGGCCTGGGACCAGAGCCAGTGTGACGACGACGCCGTCAGCCGGGCCGGCTCCTGTGCGGAGCCGAAGCTCTCCGCGCTGCGTGACGGCTCGGTCAGGGCCGCGGCCGTCGCGGCGGTCGTCGTGATGAGTCCGAGCGCCGTGCACAGCGCGAGGAAGGCGGTGACGATGGCGGTCCACAGCTTCATGACGCGGTTGTCGGTCATGGCCCCTCACTTTCAGGTTGGGCGATTTGCGTACTTTCCTCATGATGTGTATGGAGGCCGCGAAGTGGTGGACCGACGCTCGCGGCGTGGCGTTGTTCCGATGAACACCACTCGGATGGGTGCAAGAGCGGAGAAAGAGGCAGGAAAGGCGATCTATAGGAACGAGCACGGGCGAAAGTGACCCCCTGTGGAGATGTGATCACCCTCCGATCGGAGTGGTTCGATCCGCTTCTACTGGGCTGCCGAAGGCGGGAGTTGAGGGGCGGACGCAGGTCACCGATCGGTCTCGGCCGGTGTGTATAGTCGGGCGCCAGAGATCCCCTACGCCAAGGAAAGACGAGGTAGCGCGGTGAAGAAGCTTCTCCTGGTCGCACTGGCCGCCATCGGCGGGCTCCTCGTGTACCGCCAGATCCAGGCGGACCGCGCCGAGCAGGATCTGTGGACGGAGGCGACCGACTCCGTGCCCACGGGTTCCTGAGTACCGATACCGAAGACTGAGCAGACCCCGGCCGCAGCTCGCGGTCGGGGTCTTGTGTTGCGGAACCCCAGGACTGCGGATACGGGCTGCCGAAGACGGGCTTTTCGGACGCCCGTAGGCAATGCACGGGTGCCACGCGCGCGTGCCGGGCAGGATGGCCCACGTTCGGTCCAAGGGGAGGGGGCGGCGTTGATGACCCGGCGTGCGGGGCGTGGAAGTGCCGGGACGGCCCGGTGGCGGGCCGTCGTGCGGACCGCCACCGTGGGAGCGGTTCTGTGCGCGGCCCCGGCGGCGCTTCCCGGACCGGCTGCGACGACCGCGAGGGCTGCGACGGCCACGCCGGACGCGCCCAGGGCGCCGGACGCCCCGGCCTACGCCTTCGCGGACGACGTCCGTTCCGCCCCCGCGGCCACGGGCACCACCGGCGCCGTGGGCCTGGAACCCGGCGCGACCTACCGCAGCTCCCTCGAGGGCCAGGAGAAGGCCTACTACCGCCTCGAACTCGACGGCACGTCCAACGCGTACGTCGCCGTCACGGCCGTGCCCCACGCGGACACCGTCCTGACCGTCGGCGACGGCATCAGCGTCTCCGTGCAGAACGCCGACGGCGCGTCCTGCTCCCGCGACACCGCGACCGTCGGGGCGTCCAAGAGCCCTCAGCCGATCACCGCGTGGGGTGCGCGCGAGCTCCTTCCCGGCAAGGGGCTGTGCCAGAAGGCCGGGACGTACTACGTGGTCGTGGCGCGCACCGGCGTCCACCCTGACAGCGGCAGCGGTCGCGGCAGCGATGGCGGCGGCATCGGCGCGGGCGCCGGCGGCGAGGAGACGGCTCCCGCCGCCGTGCCCTGGGAGCTGGAGCTGGCCCCCGTCTCCGAGCCCGCCCTGCGGAAGACGGCCGCCACACGCGTGCCCGAGGCGTGGGACTCCGCGACGCCCACGCCACCCGTCGGCGAGCCGGTGGCCGTTCGGGGCGGAGCCGGCTTCACCCGGGCCACCGCCGTGCGGCAGGGCGTCTGGCGCGACGAGATCGTCCCCGGCCAGACCCTCTTCTACAAGGTGCCCGTGGACTGGGGCCGCCAGGTGTCCGCCGCGGTCGACCTGGGAAGCGCCGACAAGGACTCGGGCTATGTGGTCGACGCCCTGGACATGACGCTCTACAACCCGGTGCGAGCCGAGGTCAAAGGCACCGCCGAGGGGTACGGCGGCACCCAGAAGTCGACGGCCCTGCCCCCGCTCCCGCCGGTCGGGTACGCCAACCGCTTCGCCTCCACCACCTCCACCAAGTCCCTGCGGTTCGCCGGCGCGTACTACCTGGTGGTGCACCTCGCGGCCCAGGTGGGCGACCGGTTCGGGGACGGCCCCTACGGGCTGACCCTGCGGGTCCGGGTCGGTGGCCGGACACAGGACGGCCCGGGGTACGCGGCGCGGTCGGCGCCGCGCGGGGTCTTCGACGTCGGCGCCCCGGACCCGGAGCCGGAGGCGGCCGGAAGAACGAGCACCGTCGACGCGTCGCGCAGCGGGACGCCGGGCGGCGATCCGGCGATGAAGGCGGTGGCGGTCGGCGGCATCGGCGCCGGCAGTCTGCTGCTCACGGTGCTCGGGGTCTGGACCCTGACCGCGCGGCGCCGGGCCGCGGCTCAGACGCGGGCCAGCGCCCAGAACCCCACCGCGTAACAGGCCAGCGCGAGCAGCAGCAGGGGCACCGCGACCTGCACCGGCGGCCCGGGTCGTCCCCGGCGGGCGGCGCGATGCCCCCGGCGCCCGGTCTGCGACGAAGCCGCCTGCGCCGCAGGTGCGTGCTGCACGTGTTGCACGTGTTGTGGGTGCTGTACGTGATGCACGTGTTGTGGGTGCTGCAGGGGCCGGGAGTCCTGTGCGGTGTACGAGACGGTCGAGGAGGTGTCGGCCCGCGGCTCACGAGTGGGCAGGGCGAACGTGGTCTCGTACGCGGGCTGACGCGGGGGCTGGTACGGGGGCTGGTGGTACGCCGAGGCGGGGGAGAGGGGCGGTGGCGTGTGCCCGGGAGGACGGGGCGCGGGGGACTGCCCGGAGGCCTGATCGGAGGCCTGATCGGACGCAGGCGGGGAGGGGAACGAGCCGGTCGTCGGCTGCGGAGGCGGCAGCGGGAAGCTGCCGGTGTCCGACATCGACGGGGAGTACGAGGGAGCCGGCGAGGGGGTCGGGGTGGGCTCGGGAGCCGGCACGGCCGCGGCAGCGGGACCGGGAGCGGGCGAAGGACCAGGAGCGTGCGAAGGACCGGGAAGGTGCGCGGGGCCGGACGGCGGGGCGGCGGGCCGGGGCGGCGCCTGAGCGGGCGGGGTGGGCGGCCGCGACGGCACGGACGTGGCGTTCGACCGGGCGGGATCCGGTGGTCCGGCGGGACGGGACGCGGGGTTCCCGGGACGGGTGGTCGAGTCACCGGACCGGGGCGCGGGACCGTCGGGTCCGAACCCCTTGGGCAGCGGCCCGAGTTGGTCGAAGATCTCGATCAGCTCGTCGTCCGGTCCCGGCTCCGGAAGGAGTTCGGCGGCCGCCGCGAGGGCCTTGCGCGCCCCCGTGGCCGTACGGAAGCGCGCCTGCGGGTCCGGCTGCAGCAGGGTGGCCACGACCTGCCACAGGGGGTCGGGGACGTTCTTGGGCGCGCCCGGCGTTCCGTGGTCCGCGAAGTATTCGACCAGGGCCTTGGCGTCCGGCTTGGCCCCCTCGAGCAGGTACAGCGCGACCAGTCCGACCGCGAACAGGTCGGCCGGGAAGTCGGGGTCGGCGCCCAGCATCTGCTCGGGTGCGAGGTAACCCGGCGTCCCCACCACCAGGTCGGTGTCGGTCAGCCGGGGCTCGCCCAGCCGCATCGCGATGCCGAAGTCGGAGAGTCTGAGGCGAGGCCGACCCGTCCCGGTGGCCTCCAGCAGAATGTTGGCGGGCTTGATGTCGCGGTGCACGACGCCTTCCGCGTGAACGGCGGCGAGCCCGGAGAGGAGCTGGTCGAGCAGCGTGCACACGAACACCGGCGGCAGCGGACCGTAGTCGCCGACGAGGTGGGCCAGCGAACCGCCGGCCACCAGATCCATGGTGAACAGCACCTTGTCGTCGTCGGCCGCCCAGCTGGCCGGCGCGAGCACATGAGGATGGTCGATCCGCAGCGCCTGTTCGCGTACGAAGCGCAGCAGCGCGTGCGCGTCGCTCTGCTGGAGCACCTTGGCGGCGACGTAACGGCGGCGGCGGTGGTCCCAGGCGCGCCAGACCGCGCCGACCCCTCCGCGGCCGATCGGGTCGGCCAGTTCGTACCGTGCGGCGAAGACCTCACCCATGGCTGTGCGTCGCTCCTCCCCCCGCCCCTACGGGTTCTCCCCCTTGCTACCCCCGTGGCGGGCGATACGACCCCCGTGTCCCCCGTGGACTTCACGAGCCCCGTTCGTCCCCGCGTATGCCCCGTGTCCCCCGTGCCCCGCGTGTCCCCCGTCACGTGGTGCCGTTCCCGGTGCTTCCCGGTGCTGACCTTCAGTGCCGGCTGCCGCCCCCGCGAGCTGCCGACCTCCCGGCTGCCGAACCCCCTTCGGCTACCGGGGTCCGCGCTCAGCTCTGGTGGGACTGGTAGTGCGTCACTGCGTCGGAGGTGCGGCCGGCCCCGTACACCCGGAGAAACTCCGCCAGTTCGGGGTGGCTCGTGGCGAGTGTGTCGGCGGCGTCGATGATGTCGCCGGCGGCGGCCACCGAGCGCAGCAGCGACTGGATCTCGCGGACCACCCGCTTCACCGTGGGCGCTCCCGAACTGGTCGTCGACTGTGTGGCGTTGCTGAGCACCGATCCCCCCTGCGACCGTTTGATCTCGTCCATGCGCTCGGTCGCCTCGGCGGCGCTGACGCTGCCGTCCGCGACCTGTGCGGCCAACTCCTGGAGCAGCTGCACCCGCTGCACCACGGCCGGATTGCCGATCTTCGCCCGCTGACCGCTCATCAGCTGCGACAGCATCGGCGCCGACAGTCCCAACACCCCCGCGAGACGAGCCTGGTTGAGACCAAGATCGTCGATGAGCTTACGGAAGAGCGCCCCCAGCGGCTCCCCGTACCAGTTCCGCTGCAGTTCCCGCGCTCTCGCGGTCGCTTCCTGCTGTGCGGCGTCCATTGCGTCTCCCCATCGCTTCCCCAGAAACCGCGGTTCGCTGTAGCGAACCACGTCCGAGCATCTTACGGAGAGTGGTCATCCGCGGGGACCCCCAATCTTTTTGCGAGATACCCCCCGTGACCCGGTACTCTGGTCTGCGGCGCCCGCCGGGACGAGCTCGATCCGGTCGGACGTCACTTTCCGGGGCCTTAGCTCAGTTGGTAGAGCGCTGTCTTTGCATGGCAGATGTCAGGGGTTCGACTCCCCTAGGCTCCACAACAAAGACCCCTCCCACCTGCGGTGACGCAGGTGGGAGGGGTCTTTCGTCGTACGGGGGCGCGGTGTCGGAGCCGGGCGCGGACGCCGGCCGGCCACCACCCGGTGGTCGGGCGGCGTCCGCGCCCGGTTACCGGACGGCGGTCCGCTCAGCTGCGGTCGTCGCGGTCAGCGGCTTCCTCCTCGGCCTGCTTGGCCTGGACCTCGGGGTCGAGAACGGCCGGATCGACACTGCCGTCCACCGAGGTCAGGGTGGTGCCCGAGGCAGGCACCTCCGTGGCCGCCGGCGGCTCGACGAGCCAGTCCGGGTTGGCCTGCTTGTCCCACCAGCGATAGGCCGCGTACGCGCCGCCGGCGACGGCGGCCAGCACGGCCAGCGCCTTGGCGAGCTTGCCCGCCTTGGCGCGCCGCCGGTGCTTGCGCACCAGCTTCTCGATCTCCTTCGGCGTCACCTGACCGCGCAGGGCGGCCAGCGCGGCGGTGCCGCGGGCGGCCGCTTCGTCCTTCACGGGGCCGGCCGCGGCCACCGCCTGTTCGATCTTCGGCCGGGAATAGTCGGCCGCCTGCCGGGCGGCAAGGCGGGTGCGGACGGCCGCTTCGTGCGCGGCCAGGTCGACCTTCGGCGGGACGTGCGTCAGGGCCTGCTCCAGGCGCGGGGCGACGTGGGCGCCGTACTGCACGCGGGCCTGTTCTGCGGCCAGCGACACCTTGGGCGCGAGCCGTACACGGGCCTCATGCGCGTAGAGCGCGGCCCGTTCCTTGGCCGTATCGGCGTAGGGCGCCACCACTTCCGCGGCGTGCAGCACGCTTCCCTTCGCCGAGCCGGTCGCGGCGCGCACGCTGTCGATGCGGGTCACGGGTTCCTCCTCCTCGGTGGCGTACGGTATTTCGACTTTCCACCCTTTTACGGATCATGCCTGCCGAGTGCGGTCCCGGCATGTGCGGGCGGGCATACGGGTGCTGATCACGTGCGATAGCGGACGTATTCAGGACACAGTCGAGGCAATGGCGACAGAGGTTCGACAGAACGACAAAACCGACGATGCCACGGATCGGCCCCGCTCGCTCCCGTCCCGGAGGACTCGGAGGCGTTTTCCGTACGGAAGCGTCGGTTGCGGACCCGGACGGACCCGAACGGACCCCGATGGACCGTCCCGGGCACCGTGAGGACCAGGACGGTCCCGGGAGGACCCGGGGCCGGCGGTTCGGCTTTCGCCGGCCCTGACCGTGCGAGGATCGGGGGGTCACAGGAAGACGACGGAAGGCAGATCAAGATCGTGGCCGAGCACCTGTACGCCACCCTGAAGACCAACGTCGGCGACATCGAGATCCGGCTCTTCCCGGACCATGCCCCCAAGACGGTCAAGAACTTCGTGGAGCTCGCCACCGGCGAGCGCGAGTGGGTCAACCCCAAGACGGGCGTGAGGTCGTCGGCCAGGCTGTACGACGGCACCGTCTTCCACCGGGTGATCAGCGGATTCATGATCCAGGGCGGCGACCCGCTCGGCAACGGCACCGGTGACCCCGGCTACCAGTTCGCGGACGAGTTCCACCCGGAACTGCGGTTCGACCGGCCCTACCTGCTGGCCATGGCCAACTCCGGCCCGGGCACCAACGGCTCGCAGTTCTTCATCACCGTCTCCCCGACGGCCTGGCTGACCCGCAAGCACACCATCTTCGGCGAGGTCACGGACGCCGCCGGCCAGAAGGTCGTCGACGCCATCGCGACGGTCCAGACCAACCCGCGCACCGAGCGTCCGCTGAAGGACATCGTCATCGACTCGGTCGTCGTGGAGCGCCGCACGACCTGAGTCCGGATGCGCGGTGGGCCTTCGGGAACCAAACGCCCTGCTGGTCCGTAAGGATGAGCAGGGCGGTTCCTCCACCTGCTCCGACGACTTCAGACCACCCACTGGGAGCCCACATGGACCAGGCGTCCGGCAGCCGGCAGGACGACGCGCACAGCGGCCTGCCCGTCTGCTACCGGCACCCCGACCGGGAGACCGGCGTGCGCTGCACCCGCTGCGAGCGTCCGATCTGCCCGGAGTGCATGGTCAGCGCCTCCGTCGGCTTCCAGTGCCCCCACTGCGTCCGGGAGGGGTCCGGCACGGGTCACGCCCCGAGCGCCTCGCAGCCCCGCACGCTCGCGGGCGGCGCGGTGGCCGCCGACCAGCACCTGGTCACGAAGATCCTCATCGGCCTCAACCTGGCGGTGTTCCTGGTCCAGCAGGCCGTCGGCGACAGTTTCACCGACCGGTTCGACCTGATCGGGCGCGCTTTCATGCCGGCCCTCGGGTTCGGCGAGCTCCAAGGCGTGGCCGAAGGCCAGTGGTACCGGATGCTGACCGCGATGTTCCTGCACGGCAGCTACATCCACATCCTGTCCAACATGCTCAGCCTCTGGTGGATCGGCGGCCCGCTCGAAGCGGCCCTGGGCCGGGCCCGCTACCTCGCCCTGTACATGGTGTCGGGGCTCGCCGGCAGCGCGCTGACCTATCTGCTGGCCGCGCCCAACCAGGCCTCGCTCGGCGCTTCCGGCGCCGTCTTCGGGCTCTTCGGCGCGCTCGCGGTGCTGGTGCGGCGCCAGCGGTACGACATGCGCCCGGTGATCGCCCTGCTGGTGATCAACCTGGTCATCACGTTCGGCTGGAGCGGCATCTCCTGGCAGGCGCACGTCGGCGGCCTGGTCGCCGGCCTCGTCGTCGGCGCCGCCATGGTCTACGCGCCGCGCGAGCGTCGCGCCCTCGTCCAGTTCGGGACGTGCGCGTTGATGCTGGGCGTGGTCGTCGTCGTCACCCTCCTGAGGACCGCCCAGCTCACCTGAGCGCGCTGTTGTCCACAGTCTGTGGCGAATCTTGTGCACAAAGTGCGGGTACAGCTGCGCCCCCTGTCGTCGACCCGAGTTTCCGCAGGTCAGGCAGGGGGCGAACAGCCTTTCGAGTGAAAGTGACAGCCGGTAGTTACGTCACACCGGCGTCAACCTCCGAGAGGTTATCCACAGATCGTCGTTCTTTCCCCAAGTGTGGAAACTGCTGTGGATAACTCTGTGGAGAGCCATGGGCAGAGCTGGTCGGGGCCTTGGGGCGCCCCTCACTTCCACTGCGTGGAGACGCCGAAACCGGCCGCGATGAACCCGAAGCCGACCACGATGTTCCAGTTGTTCAGCTGGTCGATGGGCAGCGTGCCGTCGGTGACGTAGAAGACCACGATCCAGGCGAGCCCGATGATGAACATGGCGAGCATCACCGGTGCGACCCAGGCGCGACTGTTCAGCTTGATCGCGGTCGCCTGCTTCGCCGGAGGCGGCGTGTAGTCGGCCTTCTTGCGGATACGTGACTTCGGCACGAGGGTCTCTCCTGTCGATGCGCTGCGTGGCCGCGCAGGTGCTGGGTCGGGCTCGGGGGCTGCGTACTAGGGGGCTGCTGGGCTCCCCCGGGCGTCCGTTAGCGTAGTGCTTCTACGGCGCTGAAGGAGATAAGGGTACGTTGAGCAATTCTGCCGACTCCCCCCGGACGGGATCAACGGGTTCCGCGCCCGATCCCGGACACGATTCTCCATCGAAGTCCCCGGCGGCCCCGGAAGCGGCCGCTCCGCCCACTCCGCCCACGCCGCCCACTCCCTCCCCCGGCCGCAGGGGCGGCTTCGGCGGCTTCCGGCCGGTGCGGCTGCTCACGATGGGCGTCTTCGCCCTCGCAGGCCTTCTCTTCTTCACCAGCTTCACCACCGCCAAGGGCACCAACATCCGCACGGACGCCTCCCTGCTGAAGCTGTCCGACCTCATCCAGGAGCGCAGCCAGAAGAACGGCGAGCTGGACGAGACCAACGGCGCCCTGCGCGACGACGTCGAATCGCTGGCCGAGGCCGACGACGGCAGCACGCAGGCCCAGGACGACAAGCTCGCCGGACTGGAGAAGAGCGCCGGCACGCAGAGACTCAAGGGCCGGGCGGTCACCGTCACGCTCAACGACGCCCCGCCGAACGCCACCGCGAAGCTCCCCGGTTACCCGGAGCCGCAGCCGGACTACCTGGTCATCCACCAGCAGGACCTCCAGGCCGTGGTGAACGCGCTCTGGCAGGGCGGCGCCCAGGGCATCAAGGTCATGGACCAGCGGCTGATCTCCACCAGCGCCGTCCGCTGCGTCGGCAACACCCTGATCCTCCAGGGCCGCGTCTACTCCCCGCCGTACAAGATCCAGGCGGTGGGGGACCCGGAGAAGATGCAGCAGGCGCTCGCCGAATCCCCGGCGATCCAGAACTACATGGTCTATGTGAACGTCTACGGCCTCGGCTGGAAAGTCACCGAGGACGGGACGGTGACTCTGCCGGGCTACTCGGGCACAGTGGATCTGCACTACGCCAAGCCTGTGAAGTAGCGGAGCAGCGGCCCCGGGGGGCGCCTGTGTCGGTGCGGGTGATCGTCAGGACGTTCAGCGAGCTGTGCGTCACCGTGGGCGCCCTCATCGTCCTCTTCGTGGTCTATGTGCTGTTCTGGACCGGAGTGCGGGCCGACCGGGCCATGGACGACCAGATCGACGCCCTGCACGAGCAGTGGGACCGGCAGTCCGCGGGGCCCGCCCCGAGCGCGAGCCCCACCGGCGCCGCCCCGCAGCCGTCCTACCGCGGCGGCCGGCCCTTCGCGGTGATGTACATCCCGCGTCTTGGTTTCACGTGGAACAAGCCGGTGCTCGAGGGCACGTCGACCGGGACCCTCGAGAAAGGGCTGGGCCACTACGCGGGGACGGCCCGGCTCGGACAGACCGGGAACTTCTCCGTCGCCGGCCACCGCCGTACCTACGGTGACCCGTTCAAGGACTTTCCCGAGCTCAGACGGGGTGACGCCGTGGTGCTCACGGACGGGACGACCTGGTTCACGTATCGGATCGACAAAGGGCCCTACAAAACAGTGCCCTCGGACGTCGAGGTGATCGACGCTGTGCCACGTAAGTCGGGGTACACGCGTCCGGGCCGGTATCTGACGTTGACCACGTGCGATCCCGAATGGGGCCACAGTCACCGGCTGATCGTCTGGGCGCACCTGGACTCCACACAGCCCGTGGAGGCAGGCGAACCGAAGGCTCTGCGCCGTTAGTCTGGTGGTGTACGGCGTGAGTCAGGTGCCGTGGTGCGACGGAAGGGACGGCATGTACGGCTGGATCTGGCGGCATCTGCCGGGAAACGCGTGGCTGAAGGCGCTGATCTCGATCGTGCTGGTGATGGCCGTGGTGTACGCGCTCTTCCAGTACGTCTTTCCGTGGGCCGAACCGCTGCTTCCCTTCAACGATGTGACGGTGGACAACCAGTGAGCGCGCGCATTCTCGTCGTCGACAACTACGACAGCTTCGTCTTCAACCTGGTCCAGTACCTGTACCAGCTGGGCGCCGAGTGCGAGGTCCTGCGCAACGACGAGGTCTCCACGGCCCACGCCCAGGACGGCTTCGACGGCGTCCTGCTGTCCCCCGGGCCCGGCACGCCCGAGGAGGCGGGCGTCTGCGTCGAGATGGTCCGCCACTGTGCGGACACCGGCGTCCCCGTCTTCGGCGTCTGCCTGGGCATGCAGTCGATGCAGGTGGCGTACGGCGGGGTCGTGGACCGCGCCCCGGAGCTGCTGCACGGCAAGACCTCGCCGGTGGAGCACGAGGGCAGGGGTGTCTTCGCCGGTCTGCCGTCGCCGTTCACCGCGACCCGCTACCACTCGCTCGCCGCCGAGCCGCGAACTGTGCCCGCCGAGCTCGAGGTCACCGCCCGCACCCACGACGGCATCATCATGGGTCTGCGTCACCGGGAACTGCCCGTCGAGGGCGTGCAGTTCCATCCGGAGTCGGTGCTGACCGAGCACGGGCACCGGATGCTCGCCAACTGGCTGGTGGAGTGCGGCGACGAGGGCGCGGTGGCGAGGTCGGCGGGGCTCGCCCCGGTGGTGGGCAGGGCCACGGCGTGACCGCGTTGCGGCCCGAGCGCGAGGACTCGTACGGCGCCGCGTCGTACGAGTCCTTCGGCGGTGATCCGTACGGCGGCGACCCCTACGCGGAGCAGGCATACCGGCCGCCCGCCGACGAGGAGACGGTGGCGCTGCGGATACCCCCGTCGGCCGCGTTCGGCCGCGGGCCCGTACCCGCCCCTGGGGCCCCGGCCGGCACTCCGGCCCCCGGAACCCCTGCGGGCGGCCGAGCGGCCCGCAGGAAGGCCGCCAAGGGGCGCCGTGGGCGTCATGGCGCGCCGGGTGAGGCGTCCGAGTCGTACAACGGGGCGGACGCGCCCTCGCAGAGCGAGCGGCCCTCGCAGGACGGGCGGCCGCTGTCGCGCGTCGAGGCGCGCCGCAGGGAACGGGCGCGCAAGCCGAGCCCAGCGGTGGTCGCCAGCCGGGCCATCGGCGAGGTGTTCATCACCACGGGCGTGCTGATGCTGCTGTTCGTGACCTACCAGTTGTGGTGGACGAACGTGCGGGCCCACGCGCAGGCGGACCGGGAGGCGAGCAGCCTCCAGGACGACTGGGCCAGCGGCAAGCGTGCTCCCGGCGCGTTCTCGCCGGGGCAGGGCTTCGCCATCCTGCACATCCCCAAGCTGGACGTGGTGGTGCCGATCGCCGAGGGCGTCAGCAACAAGAAGGTCCTCGACAAGGGCATGGTCGGGCACTACGGCGAGGCTCCGCTGGCGACGGCGATGCCTGAAGCCAAGACCGGGAACTTCGGGCTCGCGGGCCACCGCAACACGCACGGCGAGCCGTTCCGGTACATCAACAGGCTGCAGGCGGGCGACGCCATCGTCGTCGAGACGCAGAACGAGTACTTCGTCTACAAGATGACGTCGACGCTGCCGGTGACCGCGCCGAGCAACACGAGCGTCCTGAATCCGGTGCCGCCGGGCTCCGGACTCACCGGGCCCGGCCGGTACATCACCCTCACCACCTGCACGCCGGAGTTCACCAGCAAGTACCGCTTGATCGTCTGGGGCAAGATGGTCGAGGAACGGCCGCGCAGCAAGGGCAAGCCGGATGCGCTCGTCGAATAGGCGTGCGGTCCTGTAGGCGTGCGGTCCGTAGGTGTGCAGCGAGTAGGGGCAGATGAACGTGGCAGCGACCACCGGCGACACCGAGCATGGCGACACCGAGCACGAACAGCACACGCGCGTGGACGCGTCCGGGCCGGCGCCGCGGCGCAGAGGCGGACGCGTCGCCCTGGCCGTCAGTGTCTTCGGGGAGCTCCTCATCACGGTCGGCCTGGTGCTCGGCCTGTTCGTCGTCTACTCCCTGTGGTGGACCAACGTCGTCGCCGACCGGCACGCGGACCGGCAGGGCGACCGGGTGCGCGACACCTGGGCACAGGAGTCCACCGGACCGGGGGCGCTGGACACCAAGGACGGCATCGGCTTCCTGCACGTTCCCGCGATGAGGAACGGGGAGGTGCTGGTGGCGAAGGGCACCTCGTCGAAGATCCTCAACGAAGGCGTCGCCGGCTACTACACGGACCCGAGCAAGGCGACGCTGCCGATGACGGGCAGGAAGGGCAACTTCACCCTCGCCGCCCACCGCGACGGCCACGGCGCGAAGTTCCACAACATCGACAAGCTGGAGAAGGGCGACCCGATCGTCTTCGAGACGAAGGACAAGTGGTACGTCTACAAGGTGTACGACATCCTCGACGAAACCTCGAAGTACGACGTGCAGGTCCTCGCCCAGGTCCCGAAGGAGTCGGGGAAGACCAAGGCGGGCCACTACATCACCCTGACGACCTGCACGCCGGTGTACACGTCCCGGTACCGGTACGTGGTGTGGGGGGAGCTGGTACGGGTCGAGAACGTCGACGCGGACCGCACCCCGCCGAAGGAATTGGGCTGACAGTCCTCCTCGACGGCGATCCGCCGCCCGGCACGACGAAGGCCCGAAGCCGCGCGTGCTCCGCGCGGCTTCGGGCCCTTTCACGTGTGCGGCGGCTTCGGGCAGCAGCAGCCGCTGTCCGTCACCCCCAGTCGACGCAGGAGTTCAGCTTGGTGTCGCCTTCGAAGCGGGCCACCTCGGCCCCGATGTCGAAGATGCCGGAGCTGTCCGTTGCCGTGGTGGCGGCGTACTGGTGGTCTCCCTTGCCGCCCGCGGCCTTGTGCCACGGCCAGTAGTGGATCGTCCCGTCGTGCTGCTTGGACAGGAAACGGATCCGCGCGTGGTGGCCGTCCGCCAGTGTGTCCGTGATGTGCCATTCCAGCTTGAGCGTGCTCGTCGCACCCTTGAAGCTGGGGACGTAGGCGAAGCCGTCCGCGCCCGTCGTGGTGCAGCCCGGGCTGAAGGCGTTCGCCTGGGCGGGGCTCGTGGCCAGGGTTGTCACGAGCAGGGCAGTCGCGGCCACCCCGAGCATTTGGGCTGTCCTCTTCAACAATCTTCCCCCTTGCGGCATGTGTGAACTCGCCGTGCAGGCCCGTGAGTCGTGGTCATGGCCTCACATGCGGCGCGCTCTTTACATGAACATGCTAGTGCTTTGCGATCACCGGCGCACGGAAAAAGGTGCCGGCCCCGCTCGCGCGGGGACCGGCACCTTGTCGCCTGCAGTGACCGTCAGTCCTCCGTGCGGGCCGAGGTTCCGGTGACGCCGCCGAAGAAGCCGCCGCCGCCGTTGTTGTCGCCGTTGTTGTTGCCGTTCTTGAAGGCGACCAGGTTGACCGTCTGCCCCTTGTTGACCGTGCTGCCGGGGGCCGGGTCGGAGTTGATGACCTGGGCGTCGTCGTCCTGTGAACCGGCGATGTTGCCGACGTTCAGGCCCGCGTCCCGCAGCGCCTTCTTGGCGTCCTTCAGGGACATGCCCTGGAGGTTGCCCGGCACCTGCGTCTGGGTGCTCTTGCCGATCTGGATCTGGATCTTGGAACCCTTGTCGGCCTGGGAGCCGATCGACGGCACGGTCTGGATGACCTTGCCGACCTGGTTCTGGTCCTGGGTGTCGACCTCGACGCAGTCGCCCTTGAGGCCGTTCTGGTCCATCTGGGCCTTGGCCTCGTCACAGCTCTTGTTGGAGACGTCCGGGACGGTGGACTTCTCCTCGGCCTTGGCGATGGTGAGGGTGATGGTGGCGCCCTTCTCCACCTGCGTGCCCAGCCTGGGGTCCTGGCCCGTGACGGTGCCCGCCTCCTCGGTGGACACCTCTTCCTTCGTCTCGACGTTGAACTGGTACTGGTCGCTCTCCAGGATCTTCTTCGCCTCGTCCACGCTCTTGCCGAGGACGGTCGGGACGACCACCTTCGGCGCGCCGGTGGAGACGACGAGCTTGACGGTGTCGCCCTTGTTGACGTTCTTGCCGACCGCCGGGTCCTGCGTGCAGATGCTGCCCTTGGGCTGGTTCTCGCAGGCGGCTTCGGTGTTCTCCACCTTCAGTTCCACGTTGTCGGCCATCGTCTTGGCGCTGGCCAGGGGTTGGCCGACGAAGTTCGGGACCGGGAACGGCTTGTCCGAGGCGCCGTCGCTGACCACCCACTTGCCGATCAGGACCGCGCCCACCAGTACCAGCACGGCGGCCACGACGAGCAGGATCGTCGAGGTGTTCGACTTCTTCTGGCGGCGCCGGTCCGGCCGGTCGTCGTAGCCGTAGCCGCCGTCGTCCGGGTTCATGGGCGGCAGCATCGACGTGGCGCCGGCGTCCGCCGAGCGCATCGCCGTCGTCGCGTGGTCGTCGCCGTACCCGCCGTAGCCGACCGAGCCCATGGCCGCCGTGGCGGCGACCGGCTGGCCGTCGAGGCAGGCCTCGATGTCCAGGCGCATCTCGTCGGCGGACTGGTAGCGGTAGTTCGGGTCCTTGACCAGCGCCCGCAGGACGATCGCGTCCATCTCGGGGGTGATCTCGGGGTCGAAGACGCTCGGCGGCTGCGGCTCCTCCCGGACGTGCTGGTAGGCCACCGCGACCGGGGAGTCCCCGACGAACGGCGGCCGCACCGTCAGCAGCTCGTAGAGCAGACAGCCGGTGGAGTACAGGTCGGAGCGGGCGTCGACCTGCTCGCCCTTGGCCTGCTCCGGCGAGAGGTACTGCGCCGTGCCGATGACCGCCGACGTCTGCGTCATCGTCATGCCCGAGTCGCCCATGGCGCGGGCGATGCCGAAGTCCATGACCTTGACCTGGCCGTTGCGCGTCAGCATGACGTTCGCGGGCTTGATGTCACGGTGGACGATGCCGGCTCTGTGCGAGTACTCCAGGGCCTGGAGGATGCCGATGGTCATCTCCAGCGTCCGCTCCGGCAGCAGCTTGCGGCCGGAGTGCAGCAGCTCGCGGAGCGTGGAGCCGTCGACGTACTCCATGACGATGTACGGGATGGACACTTCGCCGATGTAGTCCTCGCCCGTGTCGTACACCGCCACGATCGCGGGGTGGTTGAGCGAGGCGGCAGACTGGGCCTCCCGGCGGAACCGGGCCTGGAAGGAAGGGTCGCGCGCGAGGTCCGCGCGCAGCGTCTTCACCGCCACGGTGCGGCCGAGGCGGGTGTCATGCGCGAGGTAGACCTCGGCCATGCCACCACGGCCGAGCACGTGGCCCAGCTCGTACCGGCCGCCGAGGCGACGCGGCTCTTCCATAGCTACCTACCAGCCCTCTCCGTCGGTCCCGCCCGGCACACATGTGCGGACGGAGGCTGCCGTCCGGGCATACCGTACCCGGACGGAGCTGTGTGACCTGGCCAAGCCCGTCACCCGATACGAGACCGGTATCGCAACGTGCACCGATGTGTAGGCGACGTGATGGGGGTCACTTCTTGTTGCCGATGACTGCCTTCATCACGTCCCTCGCGATCGGGCCGGCGAGACCGCCGCCGGTGATGTCGCCGCGGTTGGCCGCGCCGTCCTCGACGACGACGGCGACCGCGACCGGCGCACTGCCGTCGGACAGCTTGGCGTACGAGATGAACCAGGCGTACGGCTTCTCACTGTTGTTGAGGCCGTGCTGGGCGGTGCCGGTCTTGCCGCCGACCTTGACGCCGTCGATCTTGGCCTTGCCGCCGGTGCCCTGCGGGTTCTCGACGACGGTCTCCATCATCTGCTGCAGGGCCTGCGCGGTCTTCGCCGAGACGGCCTGGGACAGCTGCTGGGGCTCCGTGGTCTCCAGCGGGTCCAGCTTCGCCCAGATCTGGTCCACCATGTACGGCTTCATCAGCTTGCCGTCGTTGGCGACCGCCGAGGCGACCATGGCCATCTGCAGCGGGGTGGCCCGGTTGGAGCCCTGGCCGATGCCGTCCAGCGCGTTCTGCGGGGGATTGTCCTTGGGGTAGATCGACTCGGCGGCGCGCACCGGGGTGTCCAGTTCGGCCTCGTTGAAGCCGAACTTGGTCGCCTGCTCGATCATCTTCTCGTTGCCGACGTTGTCGGCCATCTTCGCGAAGACGGTGTTGCAGGACACCATGAGCGCGTACCGCAGGTTCGCGTTCTTGCACTCGCCGTGCTCGTTGGTGAGCTTGTTCGAGGACTGCGGCAGCGGGAACGGGTCCGGGGTGTCGGTCTTGTCGTCGATGCCCGCGACCTCGCCGTTCTCCAGCGCCGCGGCGGCCGTGACCACCTTGAACGTGGAACCGGGCGGGTAGGTCTCACGCAGCGCGCGGTTGAGCATCGGGTCGTCGCGGTTGTTCTTCTTCTGGACCTTGCTCCACTCCTCGGCGTCCTTGTCCGAGGACCCGGCGAACTTCGAGGGGTCGTACGACGGGGTGGAGACCAGCGCCAGGATCTTGCCCGTGGACGGCTCGATCGCGGCGACCGCGCCCTTCTTGTCGCCCAGGCCCTCGTAGGCGGCCTTCTGTGCGGCCGCGTTGAGGGTGGTGACGACGCTGCCGCCCTCCTTCTCCTTGCCCGTGAACATGTCCAGGGTGTTGCGGAAGAACAGCCGGTCGTCGTTGCCGCTGAGGATGCCGTCCTCCAGCTTCTCCAGCTGGTTGGCGCCGAAGGCCTGCGAGGAGTAGCCGGTGACCGGCGCCCACATCGGGCCGTTGGTCCAGGTGCGCTTGTACTTGAAGTCGCCGTTCTTGTTCTCCACCGAGCCCGTGATGGCCTTGCCGCCGACGATGATGTCGCCGCGCGGGGTGGCGTACCGCGTGATGTTGACGCGGCGGTTCTCGTCGTCGTCCGCCAGGCTGCTCGCCTTCAGGTACTGGAGATAGTTGTCGCGGAGGAGCAGGGCGAGGACCAGGAAGCCGCAGAAGATCGCGATCCGGCGCAGGGGCTTGTTCATGACGGGCGAACCACCTGGGTCATCTCGGCGTCGGGGCTGGAGGCGGGGGCGGGGGCCGGTCGGCGTGCGGTGTCGCTGATGCGCACCAGGATGCCGATCAGCGCCCAGTTGGCGATGACGGAGGAACCGCCGTACGCGACGAACGGCAGCGTCATACCGGTCAGCGGGATGAGACCCATGACACCGCCGGCCACGACGAAGACCTGGAGGGCGAAGGCACCGGAAAGGCCGATGGCGAGCAGTTTGCCGAACGGGTCGCGAGCGGCGAGGGCGGTACGCACTCCGCGCTCCACGATCAGACCGTAGAGCAGCAGGATCGCCATGACTCCGGCCAGGCCCAGCTCCTCGCCGAAGGTGGCGAGGATGAAGTCGGAGTTGGCGGCGAAGCCGATGAGGTCGGAGTTGCCCTGGCCGAGGCCCGTGCCAAGGGTGCCGCCGGAGCCGAAGGCCCACAGGGCCTGCATCGCCTGCTCGGAGTGGATGATGCCGTCCTTGGTGCCGGCGCGGCTGAGCAGGTACTCGTGCATCGGGTCCAGCCAGGCCTGCACACGCGTTTGGATGTGCGGCTCGAAGCTCGCCACACCCACGGCGCCGACCGCCGACATCAGCAGACCGAAGACGATCCAGCTGGTCCGCTCGGTGGCGACGTACAGCATGATGATGAACATTCCGAAGAACAGCAGCGAGGTACCGAGGTCGGTCTCGAAGACGAGGATGAGAATCGAGATCATCCAGACGACGATGATCGGACCGAGGTCACGGCCGCGCGGCAGGTACAGGCCCATGAAGCGCCGGCTGGCAAGTGCGAGGGCGTCTCTCTTGACCATGAGATAGCCGGCGAAGAACACCGCGAGGGCGATTTTCGCGAACTCGCCGGGCTGGACCGTGCCGAGTCCGGGGATGCTGATCCAGATCTTGGCACCGTAGATGTCCGCGCCGAGACCCGGTACGAGCGGCAGGACCAGCAGGAGCAGCGCGCCGGCCATGGAGATGTAGGTGTAGCGCTGCAGGACGCGGTGGTCCTTGAGGAAGACCAGCACGACCACCAGGAGGGCGACGCCCATCGCGGAGTACAGCAGCTGGCGCGGTGCGGCCTCGACGAAAGCCTTGCTCTGCTGCAGCCGCTTCGACTGGTCCAGACGCCAGATGACGACCAGACCGATGCCGTTCAGCAGCGTCGCCAGCGGCAGGAGCAGCGGGTCGGCGTACGGCGCGAACTTGCGGACCACGAGATGCGCGACGCCGGCCAGCAGACCGAGCCCGAGCCCGTAGCTCAGCAGCCCGGACGGCACCTGCTCGTTGATCGCCAGGCCCACGTTGGCATAGGCGAACACCGGGATGACCACGGCGAACACCAGCAGCGCGAGCTCGGTGTTGCGCCGGCTCGGTGTGCCGATCGAGCCGATCGTGGACGTGTGGTGCGTCGGCGAGTTGGTAGTACTGCTCATCGTGTGACGGGGCCTCTCACGGCTTGCCTACTGCTCACCGCACCGCGAGACGACCTTCTGCTCCTCCTCCGAAAGGCTCGGGCCGGGGGTGGGAGTGGGGGTCGCGGGTACGGACGGGGACGCGGTTGCCGAGGGGCTCGGCGATGCCTTGGACGTGAGGGAGACGGACGTGGTTCCCGTGGTGGCGCCGCCCTGCCCCTCAGCGGTCTTCGAACCGGTCTTCGAGCCGGTCTTGGAACCGGTCTTCGACGAGGTCTGCGAACCGGTGGCGCCCGCGGCGGTGCCACCCGCCTGCTTCCTGCACGCGGAAGCCTGGACGGCCAGCTCGTCGATCTTCTTCTGGGCGTTCGGCAGACTGCCCTCGGCGATCGTCGCCTCGACCAGCTTCTGCTGGTACTGCGGGAGGTACTTGAGTTCGATCTCGGGGTGTTCCTTCTCCACCTTCGACAACGACACCCACGCCAGGTCCTGGCTGATGCCCCGGTACAGGGCGACGTGCTCGCCGCTGGTGCCGACGTAGTACTGCGTCTGCGTCCAGCGGTAGCCGCCGTACAGGCCGCCGCCGATGACGGCGAGCGCGAGCACCCCGTAGAAGGATCTCTTCAGCCACCGGCGGCCCTTGCGCGGCTTGACGAAGTCGTCGTCGGTGTAGTCGGCGAAGCCGTCGGTGGGGATGAAGCCCGTGATGTCGCCGCCGGAGCCGGGCGGACCGAACTGGCCGCCCCCGCCGTGGCCCTGCTGCCTGCGGCCGAGCCCCGAGGCGCGGCCTGCCGGGGTCTGCATGATGCCGTTGTCGTGCAGCTGGAGCTGGTTCTCGGCGACCGCGCCGACCACGACCGGGGTGTCGGACAGCTGCCCGGCGAGCGTGTCCCCGGTGTCCAGGTCGAGGACGTCGGCGACGATCACCGTGATGTTGTCGGGGCCCCCGCCGCGCAGCGCGAGCTGGATCAGCTCCTGCACGGTCTCCTGCGGACCCTGGTAGCTGGCGAGAGTGTCCTCGAGCGTCTGGTGCGACACCACGCCGGACAGGCCGTCGGAGCAGATCAGATAGCGGTCGCCGGCCCGCACCTCGCGGATCGACAGGTCCGGCTCCACGTGCTCACCGCTGCCCAGCGCCCGCATCAGCAGCGACCGCTGGGGGTGGGTGGTGGCCTCTTCCTCGGTGATGCGGCCCTCGTCGACCAGACGCTGCACCCAGGTGTGGTCCTGCGTGATCTGCGTCAGCACGCCGTCCCGCAGCAGATACGCGCGCGAGTCGCCGACGTGGACGAGACCGAGACGCTGCCCGGTCCACAGCAGCGCGGTGAGCGTGGTGCCCATGCCCTCGAGCTGGGGGTCCTCCTCGACCAGCGAGCGCAGCTGGTCGTTGGCCCGCTGGACGGCCGTGCCGAGCGAGGTCAGGACGTCGGAACCGGGCACGTCGTCGTCGAGGGCGACGATGGTGGAGATGGCCTCCGAGGAGGCGACCTCACCGGCGGCGGCGCCGCCCATGCCGTCGGCGATGGCGAGCAGGCGCGGACCGGCGTAACCGGAGTCCTCGTTGCCCTCCCGGATCATGCCCTTGTGCGATCCGGCGGCGAAACGCAGTGACAGACTCATGCGCACCTCGCCCGTCGGCTCCGGGTACAGCCGGTCGTGTCGAGCCACACTGCCCACCCTCCGGTCGGGAGCACACCGGGGCCCTGAGTGCCGGCCGCCGCCGTGTGCTCGCTCCGCTCGCGCTCACTCATGATGCAGCACTACTTCCGAAGCTCGATGACGGTCTTGCCGATACGGATCGGCGCGCCCAGCGGGATCGGTGTGGGAGTCGTCAGCCGCGATCGGTCGAGGTACGTGCCGTTGGTGGAGCCCAGGTCCTCGACGATCCACTGGCCGTCGCGGTCCGGATAGATCCTGGCATGGCGGCTGGAGGCGTAGTCGTCGTCCAGCACGATGGTGCTGTCGTGCGCCCGGCCCAGCGTGATGGTCTGGCCCTGGAGCGCGACGGTCGTGCCGGTGAGGATGCCCTCGGACACGACCAGCTTCGTCGGTGCGTTGCGGCGCGTGCGGCCCGCGGCGGCGGGCTGCTGGCGCTGCTGAGGCGGCGCCTGCTGGCGCTGGGCCTGCTGTTGCGCCCGCCCGGCTTCCCGGCGCGAACCGCGCTGGGTGACACGCGTACCGAACAGGTCGCTGCGGATGACCTGCACGGCCACGATCACGAACAGCCACAGTACGGCCAGGAAACCCAGCCGCATGACCGTGAGGGTCAGCTCTGACATTGCCCCCGCTTCACCCTTCGGCTTGCCGGTAAATGATGGTGGTGCTGCCCACGACGATCCGCGAGCCGTCGCGGAGCGTAGCGCGGGTGGTGTGCTGCCCGTCCACCACGATGCCGTTGGTGGAGCCGAGATCCTGGATCGTCGAGGGCGAACCGGTCCGGATCTCGCAGTGCCGACGGGAGACGCCGGGGTCGTCGATCCGCACGTCGGCCTCGGTGCTGCGACCCAGCACGAGCGTCGCGCGGGAGATCTGGTGGCGTGCGCCGTTGATCTCGATCCAGTGGCGGGTGCGTGACCCGGGCTGCGGAGCCCCGGCCAGGCCGCCGCCTGCCGCGCCGGGACGCTGTGCGCCCGCGGCGGGCGGGTAGCCGTAGCCCCCGGGACGGGCGCCAGGGGCGCCGGGCGGCGGTGCGGACGGCATCGGCGGAGCGGAAGCCGCGCCGGCGCCGGGATAGGCGGCGCCGCCCGGTCCGGCCGGGCGCTGCCGGCCGTCGGCGGCCGGGTGGTCCGGCGTCTGGCTGCTGGACGAGGCGAGCGTACGGCTGCGCACCCGGTACAGACCCGTGTCGAGGTCGTCCGCCTTCTCCAGGTTGACCTTGATCGGCCCCATGAAGGTGTAGCGCTGCTGCTTGGCGTAGTCGCGCACCATGCCGGCCAGCTCGTCGCCGAGCTGGCCGGAGTAGGGGCTGAGGCGCTCGTAGTCCGGCGTGCTCAGCTCCACGATGAAGTCGTTGGGGACGACGGTGCGGTCGCGGTTCCAGATCGTGGCGTTGTTGTCGCACTCGCGCTGGAGCGCACCCGCGATCTCGACGGGCTGGACCTCGGACTTGAAGACCTTGGCGAAGGTGCCGTTGACCAGACCCTCGAGACGCTGCTCGAACTTCTTCAGAACTCCCATGGGGCACCTCCTCCGTCGTGGCTGCTGTCCCGTGCCGTGCTGCTTGCCTGGTGCTGCTTACCTGTACTGCTTACTGATCGTATCCACGCGCCGGTGAATCGGCTGGTTCCCCCTGTCGGCCCCGTCGACCGGTGTCGACGGCCCGCTCGCGCACCTGCTGCACACGCTTGCGTCTGCCCAGGATCGTAGAGGCGGCCCGGGACCAGTGTCCCGCACCTGGCTGTGCTCCTCGTCCGGCTCCTGGGGAGACGGCCGCCATAGGTACGAGGTTGATACGTGAACCAGTCCTTGCGGAGACGTACGGGGACGCACGGGGTCGTCCGACGGCCTCCCACCTGCTCCCTGCCCGCCCGGAAGGGATGTGAACGCACCCTGGCGCGCGTGCTAATGTTCTGCATGTCGGAAGGCGACAGGCCGAAAAGCCCACAAACCCGAAGACACACCCAATGCGCGGGTGGCGGAATAGGCAGACGCGCTGGATTCAGGTTCCAGTGCCCGCAAGGGCGTGGGGGTTCAACTCCCCCCTCGCGCACCAGTCGAAAGCCCCGCAGGTCTCAGACCTGCGGGGCTTTCGCGTTTCTCCGGTCGGATGGGTTCCGGTCTCCGGTCGGATGGGTTCCGGCCAGGTGGCTCTCACGGTCGGGCCGCAGGCTGCGGAGCGAGTCAGTGATCGCTCACCGTGTGTGATGAACGTCTCAGGGGTCGACGGGCGGGGAGTGGGGCGGCAGCCCCACGGTCCCCTCGGGTGCCGGCCCCGCGGGTCCCCTCGGGGTGCCGGCCCCGCGGGTCCCCTCAGTTTTCCTCGGATCACCTCAGATCCCCCTCGGCCCGTTGATGATCCCCCGTAGGGCGGGAAGGTCTCCTCGCGGGCGCGGGCGCGGGGGTGTCTAAGGGCGGAGAGTGTTTCACGTGAAACATGCCGGTTGTCGCCGGGTGCCCTCGGTGTCCGTCGCGAGGCGGTTGTCCACAATCCTGAAGTTGTCCACAAGGTCTGACGGCTTTCAGCCAGCGGCTGTACGGTCTGCACAAGTTGATGTTCAGCTCGCCGTGCTCGTCACAGAGCCGCTGAGCGTACGTGTGCGGGGGAGGCGGTCGTGATGACCGGGACCGGTGGTGCAGAGACCGGAACGAGCGGTTCGACCGGGGCGGGCGAAACGGTCGGAGTGCGCAGGATTCCCCGGGTGCGCGGGTTCGCCGAGCGTCCTGGTGACTCGTCGTCCGACCCACGGCCCGGCGTGGGGGAAAGCCCCAAGGAGACCGGCCGGGCCCTGCGCAGCAGGGTGTCGCGGTCGGCGCATGCCGAGCTCGACCTGGACGCCGCCAGGCCGGACGCGGTGGCCGCGGTCGAGGAGTCCAACCGAGGCCGCATTCCCGAGCTGACGCCCATACGGGTCGGCCGGATGGCGGCCACGCCGTTCGCGTTCCTGCGAGGCTCCGCGGGACTCATGGCGTACGACCTGGCCCGCACCCCGATGACCGGCATCCGCGCCCAGATCTGCGGTGACGCCCACGCCGCCAACTTCGGCCTGTACGGCGACGCGCGAGGCGGACTCGTCATCGACCTGAACGACTTCGACGAGACCGTCGACGGCCCCTGGGAGTGGGACCTCAAGCGTCTCGCCGCCTCCCTCGTGCTGGCGGGCCGCGAGGCCGGCGCGGACGAGGACACCTGCCGCCGGGCGGCCCACGGCGCGGCCGGTTCCTACCGCCGCACCATGCGGCTGCTGGCCAAGCTGCCCGTGCTGGACGCCTGGAACGCCATCGCCGACGAAGAGCTCGTCTCCCACGCCGACGCCCACGATCTGCTGGGCACCCTGGAACGAGTGTCGGAGAAGGCGCGGGCCAACACCAGCGGGCGGTTCGCGGCCAAGTCGACCGAGGCGACGGAGGACGGCGGCCGGCGCTTCGTCGACGCGGCACCGGTGCTGCGCCGCGTCCCGGACGCCGAGGCCGCGGCGGTGGCCGCGTCCCTGGAGCACTACCTGGCCACCCTGACCGAGGACCGTCATCCTCTCCTCGCCCGCCACGCGATCCACGACGTGGCCTTCCGCATCGTGGGCACAGGCAGCGTGGGAACGAGGTCCTACGTGGTGCTGCTGCTCGATCATCGCGGCGAGCCCCTGGTCCTTCAGGTGAAGGAGGCCCGCGCCTCGGCGCTCGTCCCGCACTTGCGGACCGCCGGCTTCGAGACGCCGGAGGCGGACCACGAGGGCCGCCGGGTGGTGATCGGCCAGAAGCGTATGCAGGTCGTCAGCGATGTCCTGCTGGGCTGGACGACCGTCGACGAACGCCCCTTCCAGGTACGGCAGTTCCGCAACCGCAAAGGGAGCGTGGACCCGGCAGCCCTCGCCGCCGACCAGATCGACGACTACGGCCGGATGACCGGCGCGCTGCTGGCCCGCGCCCACTCGCACAGCGCCGACCCGCGCGTCGTCGCCGGCTACTGCGGCAAGAACGAGGAGCTCGACGAGGCGATCGCCGCGTTCGCCGTCGCCTACGCCGACCGCACCGAGGCGGACCACACGGACCTCGTCGCGGCGGTACGGGCGGGACGCATCCCGGCCGAGACGGGAGTGTGAGACGACACGGTCCGGTGGGGGTGGAGTGAGCAGGGTGTGGAGTGAGCGGAGTGGGGGTGGAGCGCGTCGGTGTGGGGCAGGTCCTGGTGAAGGTGTCCCGGGGTTGCTTCGGGGGCTTCCAGGGCGCCTCGTGAAGCACCCCCAGGGACTCCCAGGAGGGGCTCCGAGAGACTCCCAGGGACGCGCCGAGTGAGGGCCGAGTGAGGAGGGTGCAGTGAAGTACGTCGAGCTGGACGGGCAGGTCGGGGACGTCACCGGCGTCATAGACCCCGGGCCCTACCTGGAGCGGCTTCCCGTCCTTGCGGAGCGGCTGCCACCCGGCGCCCGCGCGTTCGCCACCGACCCGGACCACTACGCCTTCACGGGCAAGCGGTGTGTGAAGGACCTCAAGCCCGGCGTGGCCCGACGGCGAGGCGACGACGGCATCGAGATCCACTTCGCGCACAACTGCTGGAAGCACGACGAGGATCTGGTGGTCCGCTACACCGGCGTCTCCCGGTTCCAGGCCGACGTCCTGGACGTCTGCGCCCTCGACGACCTCGGCGACGTGATCCTCGACGAGATACTCCCCCACCCCGACGGCTGCACCCACGAAATCGCCTGCCGCCCAGGGACCCTGGTCGTGGTCTGCCGGGACCTGCAAGCGGAGTGGGTGACGGTGGACTGCCCGGAGGGACGGGAGCGGGGGTAGGGGGACGGGGGAGGAGGGGAGGGGGGAGGGGGAGGGAGGGGGGGAGGGACCCCCCCGGAAGCAAACGGCGGGTCTTCCCGTGGTCGGTGTGCGCCGACGGTTCGTGGGGCTTGGCCTAGGCTGGTCGGGTGACGACCCCCGAAGCTGAGCAGCCCCGGCCCGAGGCGCGGCTGGAGCAGGCCGTGAGGGCCGCCGAGCAGGCGTTGATCGAGTTCGAGATCGCGGTGGAGACCTTCCGCGTCGAGGTCGAGAACTTCTCGCGGCTCCACCACCAGAAACTCGGTCCGATGTACGCCCGGCTCGACGAGTTGGACGCGCAGATCGCCGAGGCCCGTGCCGCCCGTACCGGCGATCCCGAGGATCTGCGCAAGGCCGCGGAGGCGCGTGCCCGGGTGCTTCCGATGCCGGGGGTCGAGGAGCTGTTCCACGGCTGGATGGACGGGGAGGGGCTGTTCCCGGAGGCCGAGGCGATGCTGACGGACCGGTCGGTCACGCCCCCGGAGCGGGTGCGGCCCAGCGAGGAGGCCCGCAAGCTGTACCGCGAGCTGGCTCGCAAGGCGCACCCGGATCTGGCGCAGGAGGATGCGGAGCGGGCCCGGCGTGAGGAGTTCATCACCCGCGTGAACGCGGCGTACGCCCGTGGCGACGAGATGCTGTTGCGTGAGCTGGCGGAGGAGTGGGCGGCCGGCCCGGCGCCCGCGGAGCGCAGCCCGAGTCCCAGCGAGGAGCTCTACGAGCGTCTCGAGTGGCTGGCCCGGCGCAAGGAGATGCTGACGCTGGTGGCCAGGGAGCTGGAGGACAGCGCGATCGGCTCGATGCTGCGGATGGCCCCGGACGACCCGGACACCCTTCTGGACGAGATCGCCGAGAAGCTGCTCGCCGATGTCGCCGCACGTGAGGACGAGCTGGCCGAGCTGGTCGGTTAGATCCCGTTGCGGGTAGCGTCGGGGCATGAGTTTCGGAGCTGGTGTGCCCACGGTCGAGGTCGGGGACCTCAAGGACGATGACTTCCTGGTGGACGTCCGGGAGGTCGACGAGTGGCAGGCGGGTCACGCTGAGGGGGCGTTGCACATTCCCATCAGCGAGTTCGTGGCCCGTTACGGCGAGCTGACCGAAGCCGCCCCGCAGGATGGGCGGGTGCACGTCATCTGTCGTTCCGGCGGTCGTTCGGCGCAGGTGACCATGTATCTCGTGCAGCAGGGCATCGACGCGGTGAACGTGGACGGCGGCATGCAGGTGTGGGCGGCTGTGGGGCGTCCGGTGGTCACGGACGAGGGCAAGCAGGGCTTCGTCCTGTAGCCGGCTGGTAGCTGGTAGCTGGTCGGAGCTCTCGTCGTGCCGTGCGTACTTTCTCTCTGGCCCGGCGGTCGGGTCGCGTCGTGCGGTCAGGCGAGGGGGTGGGCGGCCAGGAGGTCGCCCAGGGCCTCCTCGTGGGCCGCGGCTGGGCCGAGGGAGAGTTCCAGGTGTTTGGCCCAGGCGTGGTAGCGGTGCAGGGGGTAGTCGACGTCGGCGCCGAAGCCCCCGTGCAGGTGCTGGGCGGTCTGCACGATCCGGCGTACGCCCTCCGAGGCCCAGATCTTGGCGAGGGCGACGTCTCCGGAGGCGGGGAGCGCGCCGGCTGTTCCCGAGGCGATCCGCCAGGCGGCCTGCCACAGGGTGACCTCCATCGCGCGGAGGTCGATGTAGCGGTCGGCGGTCTGGACGGCGACCGCTTGGAAGCTGGCGATCGGGTGTCCGAACTGCTCGCGCTTGCCGGCGTAGTCGCTGGTCATGGCCAGGACGCGGTCGCCGAGGCCGAGGGCCAGCGCGCAGGTGCCGGTGGCCAGCAGCGCTCGCAGCCAGTCCCAGGCGCCGTCGGCGGTGATGACGTCGCGGGCCGGGATCCGCGCGGACTCCAGCCGTAGTTCTGCGAGCCGCTCGCCGGTGGTGGAGATCTGTGGGGCGAGTTCGACGCCTTCCTGTCCGCGGGCGACCACGGCGAGGACGCTGCGGTCGTCGGCGGTGTGTGCCGGTACGAGGATGTGGTCGGCCTCGTAGGCCCAGGGCACGGCCGTCTGCACCCCGTCCAGCACCCAGGTTCCGTCGCTGCCGGCGTCGTTCGCGGGCGCGCCGCTCGGGTCGTCCCGCCGGGCGGTGACCGCGAGTTCGGCGGCGTCGTGGCCGGTGCGGCCGCTCGCGGCGACGGTCAGCACGATCTCGCCCCGGCCGGCGCCGGCGAGCAGGGCGGACCTCAACTCCGGTCTGCCGTAGGCCTGTACGGTCGCGGCGGCCGCGCTGGTCTCCAGCAGGGGTACCCGGGCGAGCACCTTGCCCGCCTCGCGGAGCACCAGGCACAGGGCGACCGCGTCCAGGCCCGCCCCGCCGGACGTCTCGTCGAGCAGCAGGCTCAGCAGGTCGGCCGCGGCGAGCTTGGTCCACAGGTCGCGGTCGAGGTCGTCGGCGACGGCGGCGCCCTGGGTGAGCGCGGGGCTCGGCACGCCGTCGGGCGCCACTCCGGCAAAGACTCCGCGGGCCGCCTCGGCCGCGGCCTGCTGCTCCTCGGTGAAGGTGAAGTCCACAGCCGGTCCTCCCGACGGTCGGCCGATCTGACAGGGCTGGCAGATCTGACGGAGCGTCAAGATAGAACAGGTTCTAGGAGAAGGGAACAGCAGTCGGGGTCCGAGAGGTCTGACGGCTCAGCGGTCGAAGTCCACCTCCACCGCCTCGGTCACCGGGTGGGACTGGCACGCCAGCACATAGCCGGCCTCCGTCTCCTCGGGCTCCAGTGCGAAGTTGCGGTCCATGCGCACCTCGCCGCCGACGAGGAAGGCCCGGCAGGTCCCGCACACTCCGCCCTTGCACGCGTAGGGCGCGTCGGGGCGGTTGCGCAGCACGGTCTCCAGGACCGACTCCCCGTCCCGCACCGGCCAGCTGCCGCCCCGGCCGTCGAGCCGGGCGGTCACCGTGGCGTGGGCGGGCGCGGTCCGGGGAGCCGTGGGCGCCGCGCCGTCCACGTGGAAGATCTCCTCGTGGATCCGGGTGCGGCCGACCCCGAGCTCTCTCAGTGCCCGTTCGGCGCCCTGCACCAGTCCGTGCGGGCCGCACAGGAACCATCCGGCCACGTCCGTGACCGGCAGCAGGGCCGGCAGCAGGGCGGTCAGCCGGTCCTGGTCCAGTCGTCCGGAGGGCAGACCTGCCTGCTGTTCCTCGCGGGAGAGCACGGTGACGAGGTGCAGCCGCTCCGGGTACCGGTCCTTCAGGTCGGCGACCTCCTCCAGGAACATCGTCGACGCGGCCGTGCGGTCGCTGCGGATGAGACAGAACCGGGCGCGGGGCTCGCGGGCCAGCAGGGTGGAGACGATCGACAGGACCGGTGTGATGCCGCTGCCGCCGACGACCGCGGCGTAGAGGCCGGGGGCCGGGGCGAGGGTGAACCGCCCGGCCGGCGTCATCACCTCGAGTTCGTCCCCGATGTCGATCTCTTTCAGTGCGTAGGTGGAGAACGCCCCTCCCTCGACCAGCCGCACGCCCACGCGGAGTGTGCTCGGCCCCTCGCCGGAGGCGTCGGGCGCGGGCGAGCAGATCGAGTACGTCCGCCGGATCTCGGCTCCCTCGGCCAGGCGTCGCAGTGCGAGGTGCTGGCCGGGCGCGTGCCGGTACTCCTCGCGCAGCTCCTCCGGGACGGAGAGTGTGAGGGCGACGGAGTCGTCGGTCAGCCGGTCCACCGCGGCCACGGGGAGCCGGTGGAAGCGCGCCATCACAACTCCTTGAAGTGGTCGAAGGGTTCGCGGCAGGACAGGCAGCGGCGCAGCGCCTTGCACGCGGTGGAGGAGAACCGGCTGAGCAGTTCGGTGTCGGCGGAGCCGCAGTGGGGGCACTGGACGGGGTCCGGTTCGGAGGCTTCGGCGGCGCGGAGGGCTCGGGTCGGCCCGAGTGCCAGCGGTACGGGTCCCGGCCCGCGCACGGTGCGGGGCGGTGCGATGCCGAACTCCCGTAGCTTGCGACGTCCTTCGGCGGTGATGTCGTCGGTCGACCAGGCAGGCGTGAGGACGGTGCGCACCGTCACTTCGCGCATGCCGTGCTCGTGCAGCGTGCGCTCGATGTCCGAGGACATGGCCTCGACGGCCGGGCAGCCGGTGTACGTGGGGGTCAGTTCGACCTCGACGGTGTCCGTGCCGTGCAGGTGGACGGCACGGACGACGCCCAGCTCCTGGAGGGTGAGCACCGGGAGCTCGGGGTCGGGGACCGAGCCGGCGATCTCGAGGAGTTCCGCCTCCAGCGCGGTGGTCGTCGTCACCACGACGCCCCCGGGTGGCTGCGGTGCAGGTGCTGCATCTCGGCGAGCATCGGCCCGAAGGGCTCGGTGTGCAGGCCCTCGCGGCCGGCCCCGGCGCTCCAGGCGCCGGTGCGCGGGCCCTCCGGGACCGTCAGGCCGGCCCGCCCCAGTACCTCCCGCACCGACTCCAGCCAGGCCGACTCGAGGTCTGCCCGGTCGAGCTCGAGGCCGTTCACGGGGTGGAACATCTCTCCGGTGAACCGCCACAGCGCCGTGCACGCACGCTGCATCCGTTCGTGGCTGACGTCGGTGCCGTCGCCGAGGCGCAGGGTCCACTGTTCGGCGTGGTCGCGGTGGTAGGCGACCTCCTTGACGGCTTTCGCCGCGAGCCCGGTGAACGGGCCGGTTCCGGCTGCCAGTTGTGCGTACAGCAGGTGCTGGTAGGTGGAGAAGTACAGCTGGCGGGCGATGGTGTGCGCGAAGTCGCCGTTGGGCTGTTCGACCAACTGGACGTTGCGGAAGGCGCGTTCCTCGCGCAGGTACGCAAGTTCGTCCTCGTCGCCGGCCATCGACAGCAGGATCCTGGCCTGTCCGAGCAGGTCGAGCGCGATGTTGGCGAGGGCGACCTCCTCCTCCAGCACGGGTGCGTGGCCCATCCACTCCCCCAGGCGGTGGGAGAGCACCAGGGCGTCGTCCCCGAGGGCGAGGGCGGCGGTCCGCGTGCCGTCGGCAGCGGTGTCGGCAGCGGCGTTGTGGGCATGGGTGTCGCTGTGGGCGTGCGTGGTCGTGGTCGCTGACGTGGTCACAGGTGCTTCACCCCCTCCGGGATCTCGTAGAACGTCGGGTGCCGGTACGGCTTGTCGGCGGCCGGTTCGAAGAACGGGTCCTTCTCGTCGGGCGAGGACGCGGTGATCGCCGCGGACGGCACGACCCAGATCGAGACGCCTTCCCCGCGCCGGGTGTACAGGTCGCGTGCGTTGCGCAGGGCGAACTCGGCGTCCGGCGCGTGCAGGCTGCCGGCGTGGGTGTGGGAGAGGCCGCGCCGGGAGCGCACGAAGACCTCCCACAGGGGCCAGTCGGTGTGGGTCATGCCTGCTCCGCTTCCGTCGTAAGGGGAAGGCGTTTGGCCGCGTGGGCCGCGGCCGCCTCCCGTACCCATGCGCCTTCGTCATGGGCGCGCCTGCGTTGGGTGATGCGCTGCTCGTTGCAGGGGCCGTTGCCCTTGAGGACTTCCTTGAACTCGGTCCAGTCGATGGGGCCGAAGTCGTAGTGCCCGCGCTCCTCGTTCCACTTCAGGTCCGGGTCCGGGAGGGTGAGACCGAGCGACTCGGCCTGGGGGACGCAGATGTCGACGAAGCGTCGGCGCAGTTCGTCGTTGGAGTGACGCTTGATCTTCCAGGCCATCGACTGCGCGGAGTGCGCGGACTCGTCGTCGGGCGGGCCGAACATCATGAGCGACGGCCACCACCAGCGGTCGACGGCGTCCTGCGCCATCGCGTGCTGTGCCTCGGTGCCCTGGCTGAGGGCGAGCAGCAGTTCGTACCCCTGGCGCTGGTGGAACGACTCCTCCTTGCACACGCGGACCATCGCGCGCGCGTACGGGCCGTAGGAGCAGCGGCACAGGGGGACCTGGTTGGTGATCGCCGCGCCGTCCACCAGCCAGCCGATGGCGCCGACGTCCGCCCAGGTCAGCGTGGGGTAGTTGAAGATCGAGGAGTACTTCTGGCGACCGGTGTGCAGTTTGTCGAGGAGGTCGTCGCGGCTGGCGCCGAGGGTTTCGGCGGCGCTGTAGAGGTAGAGCCCGTGGCCCGCTTCGTCCTGGACCTTGGCCATGAGGATGGCCTTGCGGCGCAGGGAGGGGGCGCGGGTGATCCAGTTGGCCTCCGGCTGCATGCCGATGATCTCGGAGTGGGCGTGCTGGGCGATCTGGCGTACCAGCGTCGCCCGGTAGGCGTCGGGCATCCAGTCGCGCGGCTCGATGCGTTCGTCCGCGGCCACGGTGGCGTCGAAGAGGCGTTCGTACGCCTCGTGAGCCGCCTCGTCGGCCGGCCCGCCGTCGTGCCGCGGAGCGTCTTCCTCCGTGCGGGCCGTGTGGTGGGCGGCTGCTGTCGCCATGCGGTCCCCCTTGACCTCGGGCCTCGGCTCCGTGCCTTGGCCTCGGCTCTGCCCGAGCCTTCTCCCGACCGATCGTTCGGTCCGTGCGATTCCATGGTGGGACGGCCGTCGTATGGTGTCAACCGCTGTGGATAACCTGCGGGAGTTCTCCGCGGACGATCCACCCCGCCCCCGGCCGGGGCCCGGGCATCGCGGGGGAGGGCTGGGCCGGACGGGTGAGGCTGAGTACCGTTCGCGATTGCGCGACGCAGCGCGCGAAGAGGACCGGTATCGGGGAACGGGGCGGAATGGACGGGTACGACGGAGGCTCAGGCGCTCCGCGGCGGGCGGACACGTCAGGCGGGCCGACCTCGTCAAAGGGGCGGGACACGTCGCAGGAGCCGACCCTGTCGGAGGGCGCGGACCTGTCGGCCGGGCCTGATTCCTCGGGCGGGGCGCATGCGTCGGGCAAGAACCCCTCGGGCAAGAACCCCTCGGGCGGGCAACCCGCGAGCGCCGCGGACGCCTCGGGCGGGGCAGGCTCGTCAGGCGAGCCGGAGGCGGAGTCGTCGCCGTTCGAAGGCGCCCTGCCCGCGCCGCGCGGCGAACTCGGTGGCCCCGCGCCCGTGCGGAGTGCGAAAGCAGCCGGCGAGCCGGCCCTCCGCCTCGACGCCGACGCCGGCCCGGATGACGACTCTGCGCCCGGCCCGGACACCGACTCGGCTTCCCGCCCGGATTCCGGCCCCGCCTTCGGCCCCGGCCCGGGCGCCGAAGGCCCTGATGACGACCCTGGTCCGGACTCCGGATCCGACCCCGCTTCCGCGACAGCGTCCCGTCACCTCCCGCCCCGTACCGGTGTGGCCGCCCTTTCGCCGCGTTACCAGGTCGGCGCCGCGCTGGCGCTGGCCGTCGTCGCGGTAGCCGTGTGCGTGCACGTCGGGATGGTGTTCCTGCACGTCGCGCCGTCGAACACCGTCACCAAGGCGCACGGCAAGGCCATCGACGACTGGATCTACCCGGAGTTCGAACAGAACTGGAAGCTGTTCGCGCCGAACCCGCTGCAGCAGAACATCGCCGTCCAGGTCCGCGCCCAGGTCAGCGGCGCGGACGGCGGGTCGCGGACCACCGGCTGGTACGACCTGTCGGCGCAGGACGGCCGCGACATCGACGGCAACCTGGTGCCGAGCCACACCCAGCAGAACGAGCTGCGCCGTGCCTGGGACTTCTTCACCGCCACGCACGACGGCTCCGCCCGGCCCGTCGGCCTGCGCGGCGCCCTCGCCGAGACGTATCTGCGCCGGATCGTGGTGATGCGTCTCGAGCGCGGCGCGATCCGCGGGGGCGAAGTCCTGGAGCGGGTCCAGGTCCGCTCGCGGACCACCAATGTGCCCCCGGCGAAGTGGAGCTCCGACAAGGTGTCGACGAGCCCGGTGTACCGCGTGCTGTCCTGGTGGTCCGTGCCGGACGGCGCGACCGAGGGAGGCTCGAGGTGAACCGCTTCTCCCTTTCGGTGTCCGCCGCCATCGCCCGTCTCACCGAGTCGGCGCTGGGTCCGTACCAGAGCGCTCTGGTACGGATCGGCTTCAGCGGCACCTGGCTGCTGTTCCTGTTGCGGGAGATCCCGCACCGCCAGGAGCTGTACGGCCCCGACAGTCCGTGGGACTGGGAGCTGGCCCGGCAGCTGATCGACAGCAACGGTGCGTTCACCGTCCTGATGTGGTCGGACGGGCAGGCCTGGTTCGAGGCCGTGTACGCGCTCGCGCTGGTCTCCGGCGCGCTGCTGCTGCTGGGCTGGCGCACCCGCGCGATGTCGGTGCTGTTCATGGTCGGCGTCCTCTCGCTGCAGAACCGCAGCGTCTTCATGGGCGACGGCGGCGACAACGTCCTGCACCTGATGTCGATCTACCTGATGTTCATGCGCTGCGGTCAGGTCTGGTCGCTCGACGCCCGGCGGGCGCGGCGTGAGCAGGAGGCACGCGCGCGGGGCGAACGGATCACCGACCGGGTCGGGCCCGTTCTGTGGGCCGCTTCCGGGGCGGTGCTGGTCACGGTGAGCGTGGCGGACCGTTTCCACAGTGAGTGGACCATTCCCGCGCTGCTGTGGGCGGCGTGGGCCGCGCAGGGCCTGTGGTGGGCCGCCGGACGCATGAGGAAGTCGCCGCAGCCGCGGATCCTGCTCGACGTGATCGGCAACGTCCTGCACAACGGGGCCCTCGCCGTGATCATGGTCGAGGCCTGCCTGATCTACGCGACGGCCGGCTGGTACAAGATCCAGGGCTCGCGCTGGCAGGACGGCACCGCCGCGTACTACCCCCTGCACCTGGACTACTTCTCGCCCTGGCCCGCGCTCGCCGATCTGCTCACCGCCAGCGGCACGATGGTCCTCCTCGCGACGTACGGGACGGTCATCGTGCAGGTGGCCTTCCCGTTCACCCTCTTCAACCGGCGGCTGAAGAACGTGCTGCTGGCGCTGATGATGGCGGAGCACGCGGTGATCGCGGTCCTGCTCGGGCTGCCGTTCTTCTCGCTGGCGATGATCGCGACGGACTCCGTCTTCCTGCCGACGCCGTTTCTGCACCGGGTCGGCGGATGGGCGGCACGCGTGCGTGAGGCGCTGCTCCCGGACCGCGGACAGTCGGCCCCCGACGGCGCCCGGACGGAGGAGGAGGCCGAGCCGCGGGTTCCGGTGGACCCGGACGACCCGGAGCGCCCGGCCCCCGAGCAGGCCGCTCCCGCGGCTTCCACGCCGGGCACGCGCGCGTAGGACCCACGCCGGGCACGCTCGGACCCATGCCGGGCATGTGCGCGCGTACGTCCAGCCGGGCTTGCGCGCGCGTACGGCTCCATGCCGGGCTTGCGCGCGCAGGTTCCACGCCTGGCTCGCGCCGCGTAGGGGTCCGCGCCGGGCGCGTCCGGCGCGCGTGCGGCGGGAGATTTCGCGCCGGGTGCGCCCACGTAGGGTTCACGGCATGACCGACCCCGTGACCGCAGGTACCGACCCGCTCGGCCGGTGGCGCCGGCTCGCCGGCGAGGCCGTCCTGCTCGACGGCTTCCATGCCCTCAAGCACGCCGTGCGCTTCGGAGCGGAGGTCCCGGTGGCGGTCGCAGTCGACCGGGCGGCGGCACTCGCCCTGGCCGGGGAACTCGCCCCCGACGTGAGCGAGACGCTGGACGGGCTCCTGACGGAGGTCACGGAGGCGACGTACGCGTCCCTGGTGCCGCGTCCGCATCCCACCGCGGTCGCCGCTCTGGCCGTCCGGCCCTCGCGGGAGGCCCACCTGGACAGGCTCGGGCAGACGGCCCGTGCCACCCCGGTCGTGGTTCTGGACAATCCGCGCAACCTGGGCAACGCGGGGGCGGTGATCAGGCTCGCGGCCGGATTCGGGGCGACCGGGGTGGTCACCACCGGCACCCTCGACCCGTGGCATCCGACCGTCGTGCGCGGCGGGGCGGGGCTGCACTTCGCGACCGCAGTGGAGCGGCTCACGGTCGACGAACTGCCGGCCGGCCCGGTGTTCGCCCTCGACCCGGAGGGCGACGACATCCGCGGCGTCGAGCTCCCGGACGACGCGCTCCTCGCGTTCGGCTCGGAGCGCAGCGGACTCTCCCCCGAGCTGCGCGCGCGGGCCGACCGTCTTCTCGCCCTGCCGATGCGCCCCCAGGTCTCCAGCTACAACCTCGCGACCAGTGTGGCCATGACGCTGTACCACTGGAGCGCCGCAGGGGGTGCACCGCACCTCTCCGGAGCCTCCGCCCCGTAGGGCGGGCTCCGTCGCGGGCTCCTGGGCGGCCCCCTGTGCTGGCAGGGGGCCGCCCAGAGTGCCTCCGGGCCTGCG
Organism: Streptomyces sp. SAS_272; assembly: GCF_052543235.1. NCBI lineage: Bacteria > Bacillati > Actinomycetota > Actinomycetes > Kitasatosporales > Streptomycetaceae > Streptomyces > Streptomyces sp. SAS_272. The sequence goes on from NZ_JBMNDR010000007.1 coordinate 126,835, forward strand.
GGTCTCCTAGGCGTCCCGGCGGACCTCGACGACGCGGAAGCGGTTCGCGACGAAGGCGCCGTCGGTGAGGGCCGCGTTGGCCGCCGGGTTGCCGCCCGAGCCGTGGAAGTCGGAGAACGCGGCCGTCTGGTTGACGTAGACGCCGCCGGTGAGGTTCAGGGAGAGCTGGGCCGCTTCGTCGAGGCAGACCTCCTGTACGGCCTGCTCGACCTCGTCGTCGGTGGTGTACGCGCCGACCGTCATCGCGCCCTTCTCCCGCACGGTGCGCCGCAGCAGGGCCACCGCTTCGGCCGCGGAGTCGACCGCGACGGCGAAGGAGACGGGGCCGAAGCACTCGCTCATGTAGGCGGCTTCGTCCTCCGGCTTGGCTCCGTCCAGCTTGACGATCACCGGGGTGCGCACGATCGCGTCCGGGAACTCCGGGTTGGCGACCTCGCGGGAGGCGAGGGCGACCTCGCCGAGGCCCGCCGCGGCTTCCAGACGGGCCTTGACGTCGGGGTTGACGATCGCGCCGAGCAGGGCGTTCGCGCGCGCGTCATCGCCGAGGAGACCGTCGACCGAGCGGGCGAGGTCGGCGACGACCTCGTCGAAGGACTTCGGGCCCTCGTCGGTGCGGATGCCGTCGCGGGGGATCAGCAGGTTCTGCGGGGTGGTGCACATCTGGCCGCTGTACAGGGACAGCGAGAACGCCAGGTTGGCGAGCATGCCCTTGTAGTTCGCGGTCGACTCCACGAGCACCGTGTTGACGCCGGCCTTCTCGGTGTAGACCTGCGCCTGGCGGGCGTTGGCCTCCAGCCAGTCGCCGAAGGCGGTCGATCCGGTGTAGTCGACGATCCGGATCTCGGGGCGGGTGGCGAGCGTCTTGGCGATGCCCTCGCCGGGGCGCTCGGCGGCCAGTGCGACCAGGTTCGGGTCGAAGCCGGCCGCGGTGAGCACCTCGCGCGCGACGCCCACGGTCAGCGCGAGCGGCAGCACCGCGCGCGGGTGGGGCTTGACCAGAACCGCGTTGCCGGTGGCCAGCGACGCGAACAGGCCCGGGTAGCCGTTCCACGTCGGGAAGGTGTTGCAGCCGATGAGCAGGGCGACGCCGCGCGGGACGGGCGTGAAGCTCTTGGTCATCGCGAGCGGGTCGCGCTTGCCCTGGGGCTTGCTCCACTCGGCCGTGCCGGGGGTGCGGACCTGCTCGGCGTAGGCGTACGCGACCGCTTCCAGGCCGCGGTCCTGGGCGTGTGGGCCGCCCGCCTGGAAGGCCATCATGAAGGCCTGGCCGGACGTGTGCATGACGGCGTGCGCGAACTCGTGGGTGCGGTCGCTGATCCGCTTGAGGATCTCCAGGCAGACCATCGCGCGGACCTCGGCGCCCGCGTCCCGCCAGGCGCGCTGTCCGGCGCGCATCGCGGGCAGCAGGGCGTCCACGTCCGCGTGCGGGTAGGAGACGCCGAGTTCGGGGCCGTACGGCGAGACCTCGCCGTCCACCCAGCCGTCGGTGCCGGGCTGGCCGAGGTCGAGACGGGTGTTCAGGACGGCGTCGAAGGCGGCCTTCCCGGCTGCCGCGTCGAGGCTGCCGTTCTCCCCGTAGGCCTTGGGGTGTTCCGGGTGGGGGGACCAGTACGCGCGCGTGCGGATCGCTTCCAGGGCCTGGTCGAGGGTGGGCCGGTGCTGGGCGATCAGAGCGTGCGCGGTCAGTTCGGCGGCGGCCATGCGGGACCAACTCCTCGTCTTGAGAACTCTCCGTCGAGCTCATGACCTGGCGGAAACCTGGGCAGGAACAGCCAGTCACGGCTAGAGTAACCGAACGATCGGTCGGGACAAGGGGGCCTGCCGCATCTGTGGAAATCCCCGTGCGGGAGGATCGCGCACATGACAGGACTCGACCCCAGCAGCGCCGTCGCCGTCGTCGGCACAGGCACCATGGGCCAGGGCATCGCCCAGGTCGCCCTGGTCGCGGGACACCCCGTGCGGCTGTACGACGCCGTTCCCGGCCGTGCCCGTGAGGCGGCCGCCGCGATCGGCGCACGCCTGGACCGGCTCGTCGAGAAGGACCGCCTCGCCGCCACCGACCGGGACGAGGCGCGCGCCCGGCTGCGACCCGCGGAGAGCATCGCCGATCTCGCGGACTGCTCCCTGGTCGTGGAGGCCGTCGTCGAGCGGCTGGACGCCAAGCAGGATCTGTTCCGGCAACTGGAGGACGTCGTCGGCGAGGACTGCCTGCTCGCCACCAACACCTCCTCCCTGTCGGTGACCGCGGTCGCCGGCGCCCTGCGCAATCCGGGGCGCTTCGTCGGCCTTCACTTCTTCAACCCGGCGCCGCTGCTGCCGCTGGTCGAGGTGGTCTCCGGGTACGCCACCGACGTCACGTCGGCCACGCGCGCGTACGAGACCGCCCGCGCCTGGGGCAAGACGCCGGTCGCCTGCGCCGACACCCCCGGCTTCATCGTCAACCGCATCGCGCGGCCCTTCTACGCCGAGGCGTTCGCCGTCTACGAGGCGCAGGGCGCCGACCCGGCCACCATCGACGCGATCCTGCGTGAGTCGGGCGGCTTCCGGATGGGCGCCTTCGAGCTGACCGACCTGATCGGACAGGACGTCAACGAGTCGGTCACGCACTCCGTGTGGCAGTCCTTCTTCCAGGACGTGCGCTTCACGCCCTCGCTCGCCCAGCGGCGCCTGGTGGAGTCGGGCCGCCTCGGCCGCAAGAGCGGCCAGGGCTGGTACGACTACCGGGAGGGAGCCGAGCCGGCCGAGCCGCACACCGCGGAGAAGGCCCGGCCGCCCGCCTACGTCGTGGCCGAGGGCAACCTGGGCCCCGCGTCGGAGCTGCTCGCGCTGATCCGGGAGGCGGGCATCCAGGTCCGCGAGGAGGACGAGGACCACGGCACCCGCCTGGTGCTGCCCGGCGGCGGCCAGCTCGCCCTCGCCGACGGCCAGACCTCGGTGGAGTTCCGCGACGTCGTCTACTTCGATCTCGCCCTGGACTACCGCAAGGCCACCCGCGTCGCCCTCGCCTCCTCGCAGGACACCTCCCCCCAGACCATGTCCGAGGCGGTCGGCCTGTTCCAGGCGCTCGGCAAGGACGTCAGCGTCATCGGGGACGTCCCCGGCATGATCGTCGCCCGCACGGTCGCCCGGATCGTCGACCTCGCGCACGACGCGGTCGCCAAGGGCGTCGCCACCGAGGAGGACGTCGACACCGCCATGCGCCTCGGCGTGAACTACCCCCTCGGCCCGTTCGAGTGGAGCCGCCGGCTCGGCCGCACCTGGGCCTGCGCCCTCCTCGACGACCTGCACGAACGCGACCCCTCCGGGCGTTACGCGCCGTCCCTCGCGCTCTACCGGCACTCCTACGCCACGGAGAAGCGGGAGGGCGCCTCGTGACCACCGCCAAGCGCGACACGTACACCCCGGAGAGCCTGCTCTCCGTCGCCGTCCAGGTCTTCAACGAGCGCGGCTACGACGGCACCTCCATGGAGCACCTCTCCAGGGCCGCCGGCATCTCCAAGTCGTCGATCTACCACCACGTCGCCGGCAAGGAGGAGCTGCTGCGGCGTGCCGTCAGCCGGGCGCTGGACGGACTGTTCGGGATCCTCGACGAGGAGCACGCGCGCGCGGGGCACGCCTCGGAGCGCCTCGAGTACGTCGTGCGGCGCATGGTCGAGGTCCTCATCGGTGAACTGCCCTATGTGACGCTGCTGCTGCGGGTGCGCGGCAACACCGACACCGAGCGGTGGGCCCTGGATCGGCGCCGGGACTTCGACCACCGGGTCGCCGAGCTGCTGAGGGCGGCCGCCGCCGAGGGGGAGGTGCGCGGCGACATGGAGGTGCGCCTCGCGACCCGCCTGGTCTTCGGGATGATCAACTCGATCGTCGAGTGGTACCGGCCCGGCGGCCGGGGGATGGTCGAGAGCGAGGTGGCGGACGCGGTGGTGCGGCTCGTCTTCGAGGGGCTGCGCACGGCCCCTTAGGGCTCAGCCCTGGGGCTCCAGATCCTCCTCCTCGAACACGAGCAGGGTGCGCGTGCTGAGTACCTCCGGGATCGCCTGGAGACGGGTGAGGACCACCTCGCGCAGCGCCCGGTTGTCGGGTGTGTGCACCAGGAGCAGTACGTCGAAGTCGCCCCCGACGAGAGCGATGTGGGAGGCGCCGGGCAGCCGTCTAAGCTGCTCGCGCACGGTCCGCCAGGAGTTCTGCACGATCGTCAGGGTGATGTAGGCGCTCGTGCCCTGTCCCGCCCGCTCGTGGTCGACGCGGGCGCCGAAGCCGCGGATGACGCCGTCCTCGATGAGCCGGTTGATCCGCGCGTAGGCGTTGGCCCGGGAGACGTGGACCCGTTCGGCGACCGACCGTATGGAGGCGCGGCCGTCCGCCTGGAGCATCTGCAGGATGTCCTGGTCGATGGCGTCGAGCGGACGCGGGGGCGGCAGCGGGGTGCCGGCCGACGGCGAAGGGCCGGTCCCGGAGGACGGCGGGCCTCCCGACGGCTGCGGACCGCTCGGTGCGGAACCGCCCGAAGGCTGGGGGCCGCCCGACGCGGAACCGCCCGTCGGAAGCGCGGGACTGCCCGACGGAAGCGCGGCACCGCTCTGTGGCCCTTCGGCCATTTGTTCAGGCGCCATGTCCCCCCGCCTCTCCCGTATGGACGTACTGCACCCATCTCAGGCTGTGCAGAACCGTTTGTCCACAGCCTGAGGGGCCCTGTAGCCAAAATGTGCCGACGACCGAACAATCGGTAGGTGAGGCGCATCACAACCGACGCGCCGCCCGTAGCCACTCCTCCGAGGAGGTGCCGTCATGACGGTCATGGAGCAGCGGGGCGCGTACCGGCCGACTCCGCCGCCGGCCTGGCAGCCCCGTACCGACCCCGCGCCGCTGCTGCCCGACGCGGAGCCGTACCGCGTCCTCGGCACCGAGGCGGCCGCGCAGGCCGACCCGGAGCTGCTGCGCAGGCTCCACGCGCAGCTGGTGCGCGGTCGCCGGTACAACGTCCAGGCCACCGCCCTCACCAAGCAGGGCAGACTCGCCGTCTACCCGTCCAGCACCGGCCAGGAGGCCTGCGAGGTCGCCGCCGCGCTCGTTCTGCAGGAGCGGGACTGGCTCTTCCCCAGCTACCGCGACACCCTCGCCGTCGTCGCGCGCGGCGTGGACCCCGTCGAGGCTCTCACCCTGCTGCGCGGCGACTGGCACACCGGCTACGACCCCTACGAGCACCGGGTCGCGCCGTTGTGCACCCCGCTCGCCACCCAGCTCCCGCACGCCGTGGGCCTCGCGCACGCCGCCCGCCTCAAGGGCGACGACGTGGTCGCGCTCGCCATGGTCGGCGACGGCGGCACCAGCGAGGGCGACTTCCACGAGGCGCTGAACTTCGCCGCCGTCTGGCAGGCGCCGGTCGTCTTCTTCGTGCAGAACAACGGCTTCGCGATCTCCGTGCCGCTCGCCAAGCAGACGGCGGCCCCGTCGCTGGCCCACAAGGCCGTCGGATACGGCATGCCGGGCCGGCTGGTCGACGGCAACGACGCGGTCGCCGTGCACGAGGTGCTGACCGACGCCGTGCGCCGCGCGCGTGAAGGCGGCGGCCCGACCCTCGTGGAGGCGGTGACGTACCGCATCGACGCGCACACCAACGCCGACGACGCGACCCGCTACCGCGCCGACGCCGAGGTGGAGACCTGGCGTGAGCACGACCCGATCGAGCTGCTGGAGCACGAACTGACCGCGCGCGGGCTGCTCGACGAGGACACCCGGCGCACCGTGCGGGAGGCCGCCGAGGAGATGGCCGCCGACCTGCGCGCCCGGATGAACCAGGACGCGGTCCTCGACCCCATGGACCTGTTCTCCCACGTGTACGCCGAACCCACCCCGCAGCTGCGCGAGCAGCAGGAGCTGCTGCGGGCGGAGCTCGAGGCCGAGCAGGAAGGCGCGCACTGATGACGACGGTCGCCCTCAAGCCCGCCACCATGGCGCAGGCCCTCACGCGCGCGCTCCGTGACGCGATGGCCGCCGACCCGGCCGTGCACGTCCTGGGCGAGGACGTGGGCGCCCTCGGCGGGGTGTTCCGGGTCACCGACGGGCTCGCGAAGGAGTTCGGCGAGGACCGCTGCACGGACACCCCGCTCGCCGAGGCCGGCATCCTCGGCACCGCCGTCGGCATGGCCATGTACGGCCTGCGCCCGGTCGTGGAGATGCAGTTCGACGCCTTCGCCTATCCGGCGTTCGAGCAGCTCATCAGCCATGTCGCGCGCATGCGCAACCGCACCCGCGGCCGGATGCCCCTGCCGATCACCGTCCGCGTGCCCTACGGCGGCGGCATCGGCGGCGTGGAGCACCACAGCGACTCCTCCGAGGCGTACTACATGGCGACGCCGGGCCTGCACGTCGTCACGCCCGCCACGGTCGCCGACGCCTACGGTCTGCTGCGCGCCGCCATCGCCTCCGACGACCCGGTCGTCTTCCTCGAACCCAAGCGCCTTTACTGGTCCAAGGACTCCTGGAACCCGCAGGAACCGCAGTCGGTCGAGCCGATCGGCCGCGCGGTCGTGCGGCGCCCGGGCCGCAGCGCGACCCTGATCACGTACGGGCCGTCGGTGCCGGTCTGTCTCGAGGCCGCCGAGGCGGCGCGGGCCGAGGGGTGGGACCTCGAGGTCGTCGACCTGCGGTCCCTGGTGCCCTTCGACGACGAGACGGTCGCCGCGTCGGTGCGCCGCACCGGCCGCGCGGTCGTCGTCCACGAGTCGGGCTCGTTCGGCGGTCCGGGCGGAGAGATCGCGGCCCGCGTCACCGAGCGCTGCTTCCACCACCTGGAGGCGCCGGTGTTGCGCGTCGCCGGGTTCGATCTGCCGTATCCGCCGCCGATGCTGGAGCGCCACCACCTGCCCGGCGTCGACCGCATCCTGGACGCCGTGGCGCGGCTGCAGTGGGAGGCCGGGAACTGATGGCACAGGTGCTGGAGTTCAAGCTGCCCGACCTCGGAGAAGGGCTCACCGAGGCGGAGATCGTCCGTTGGCTGGTCCAGGTCGGCGACGTGGTCGCCGTCGACCAGCCGGTCGTCGAGGTCGAGACGGCCAAGGCGATGGTCGAGGTGCCCTGCCCCTACGGCGGCGTGGTCACGGCCCGCTTCGGCGAGGAGGGCACGGAACTGCCCGTCGGCGCCCCGCTGATCACGGTCGCGGTCGGCGCCCCTGCTTCCGGCGACGCGCTCGGGCCCGCCGACCCGCCCGGACGGGGTGGACCGGCCGGGGCGTCCGAGGGCTCGGGCAACGTGCTGGTGGGGTACGGCACGTCCGAGGCGCCGGCACGGCGCAGGCGGGTGCGGTCGGTCCGGCCGACGCCGGCGGCCGCCCCGGCGACGACGCACGGCCCCTCCGAGGCTGCGACGGCTCCGGCGGCGGTGCCGCACGCCCTGTCGTCCGGCGCCGCTCCGGCTCCCGTGGCGGTTCCGGTGGACGCCGATGCCGTCCGCGCCCCGCACCGGGCGCCCGACGGCCCCGTCCCCGTGATCTCTCCGCTGGTGCGTCGTCTCGCGCGGGAGAACGGCCTGGATCTGCGGCAGCTCACCGGCTCCGGACCCCAGGGGCTGATCCTGCGGGCCGATGTGGAGAACGCCCTGCGTGCTCCCGCCGCGCCGGTCGGCTCCCAGGCCGTGCGGTCCCTTCCGGACACCGTCGTGACGCCCGCGCCGGGCACCGCCGACGGGCGCCGTATCCCCCTCAAGGGCGTCCGGGGCGCCGTCGCCGACAAGCTCTCCCGCAGCCGGCGCGAGATCCCCGACGCCACCTGCTGGGTGGACGCCGACGCGACGGAGCTGATGCGCGCCCGCGCCGCCATGAACGCGGCCGGCGGACCGAAGATCTCGCTCCTCGCGCTGCTCGCCCGGATCTGCACCGCGGCCCTGGTCCGGTTCCCCGAGCTCAACGCCAGCGTCGACACGGCGGCTCGCGAGATCGTCCAGTTCGACCACGTCCACCTCGGATTCGCCGCGCAGACCGAGCGCGGACTCGTCGTCCCGGTCGTCCGCGACGCGCACGCCCGGGACGCCGAGAGCCTCACCGCGGAGTTCGCCCGGCTCACGGAGGCCGGCCGTGCCGGACGCCTCACCCCGGCCGACCTGACCGGCGGCACCTTCACGCTGAACAACTACGGCGTGTTCGGCGTCGACGGATCCACGCCGATCGTGAACCACCCCGAGGCGGCCATGCTCGGCGTCGGCCGCATCGTGCCCAAACCATGGGTGCACGAGGGCGAACTGGCCGTGCGCCAGGTCGTCCAGCTCTCGCTCACCTTCGACCACCGGGTGTGCGACGGAGGCACGGCCGGCGGTTTCCTGCGCCACGTGGCGGACTGCGTGGAGCAGCCGGCGGTGCTGCTGCGCACGCTGTGAGCTCGACCGGGCCCGTGGGTTTCCCGTGATCCAGGGGGACCGGCTGCCCCGGGCGGACCGCATACTCGTGGGGTGACCTCGAACGAGTCCGCCGTCTACGACGCCGTCGTGCTGGCCGGCGGCGGCGCCCGCAGGCTGGGCGGCGCCGACAAACCGGGTGTGCGGGTGGGTGGGCGCGCGCTGCTGGACCGGGTGCTCGGAGCCTGCGTCGACGCGCGCGCCACCGTCGTCGTCGCCGGGCGCCGCCCCACCGCCCGGCCGGTGCGATGGGCGCGCGAGGACCCGCCCGGGGCGGGTCCCGTCGCCGCGCTCGACGCCGGTCTGCGGCACACCGCGGCGGACGACGTCCTCGTCCTCTCCGCCGATCTGCCGTTCCTCACCGCGGACACCGTGCGGCGGCTGCTGACCGCCCTGCGCGCCGGAACGGGCGAGGGCGTGCTGCTCACCGACGGCGAAGGCCGCGACCAGCCGCTCGTCGCCGCGTACCGTACGGCGGCGCTGCGCCGCGAACTGGCGGTGCTCACCGCGGACCGGGGCGGTCTCGCCGGGCTGCCCCTGCGTCGGCTGACCGCCGGACTCGAACTCACCCGCGTCCCCGACCCCGTCGCGTCGTTCGACTGCGACACCTGGGACGACATCGCCTCCGCCAGGGCACGGATCAGGGAGCATGGCCACGTGTTGGACGAATGGATCTCCGCAGTCAAGGACGAACTCGGCATCGACCTCGACGTCGACACCGGCGCCCTGCTCGACCTCGCGCGGGACGCCGCCCACGGGGTGGCCCGGCCCGCAGCCCCGCTGACCACCTTCCTGGTCGGCTACGCGGCCGCGCGGGCCGAGGGAGGACCCGAGGCCGTCGCCGACGCCGCCCGCAAGGCCACCGCCCTCGCGCTGCGCTGGGCCCAGGAGGCGGAGGCCGAGCAGGACCGAGCCGCCGGAGCGACCGGCACGGACACCACCGGCAGCCACACCACGGGCACGGAGCCCACCCGCTCCGGACCGGACGCCGGATGACCCCCGGCGGCACGGGACAGGGTCTCGACGCCGAGGACCTCGACGTCGAGGAGGCGCTCGCCCTCGTGAAGGACGGCAACAGCCCCGCCCGCCCGACCGGTGCCCACGGTCCCGGACGGCGTGCGAGCGAGGGCGCCTCGCCGTCGCGCACCCCGGAGGCAGGTCATCGGAGCGCCGCACAGGAGCACCGCCACCGGGCGACCCCCTGGCCCGAGGCCCGCACGATCGCCGCCCGCGCGGCACGGTCCCGCGCAGCCCGCCGCGCCCCCGTCTCCGTGACCCTCGGCGACGCCCTCGGCCTCGTCCTCGCAGCTCCGCTGACCGCCCTCACCGACCTGCCCTCGTTCGACACCTCGGCGATGGACGGGTGGGCGGTCGCCGGCCCGGGCCCCTGGCACGTCCGGGACGAGGGTGTGCTGGCCGGAAGCGCGGCTCCTGCGCCCCTCGCCGACGGCGAGGCCGTCCGGATCGCCACCGGAGCCCGCATCCCCCCGGACACCACCGCGGTGTTGCGCAGCGAGCACGGGCGCACTGACGACAACGGCCGGCTGCACCCCACCCGCGAGATGCAGCACGGCCAGGACATCCGGCCGCGGGGCCAGGAGTGCCGCAGCGGGGACCAGCTGCTGCTCGCCGGAGCGGTGGTGACGCCGGCCGTGCTCGGTCTCGCGGCGGCCGCCGGATACGACACGCTGACCGCCGTCCCCCGGCCCCGGGTCGAGGTGTTCGTCCTCGGCGACGAACTGCTGGCCGAGGGCCGCCCGCGCGACGGACTCATCCGGGACGCGCTCGGCCCGATGCTGCCCCCGTGGCTGCGGGCGCTGGGCGCCGACGTCATCGCCGTGCGCAGGCTCGGCGACGACGCGAAGGCCCTGCACAAGGCGGTCACCGGCTCGGGCGCCGACCTGATCGTCACCACCGGGGGCACCGCCGCGGGTCCCGTCGACCATGTGCACCCCGTCCTGCGCCGTATCGACGCCGAACTCCTCGTCGACGGAGTGAAGGTACGTCCCGGCCACCCCATGCTGCTGGCCCGCACCAAGGACGACCAGCACCTCGTCGGTCTGCCCGGCAACCCCCTCGCGGCCGTCTCCGGTCTGCTCACGCTGGCGGAGCCGCTGCTACGGGCCCTGGCCGCCCGCCCGGCGCCCGAGCCGTACGCACTGCCGTTGCGGGACACGGTGCACGGCCATCCGTACGACACACGGCTCGTCCCGGTGTCCCTACGAGGCGACCACGCCGTTGCGCTGCACTACAACGGGCCGGCCATGCTGCGCGGCATCGCGGCGGCCGACGCCCTCGCCGTCGTGCCACCGGGCGGTGCGCGGGCAGGTCAGGAGGCCGAACTCCTCGACCTGCCGTGGGCGACGGCCGGGGTCGGCGCCTGTTTCACGTGAAACAGGCGGTCTTTCAGGAAGCCGTCATGAAGCGGTCTTTCACGACCCGGTCTTTCACGACGCGGTCCTGTCACGAGTGTTCCTTCACGACGTGGTCCTTCACGACGCGGTGTTTCACGACGCGGTGTTTCACGTGAAACTTTCCTGTTCGTCGGAGACCGGGGCTGCCCGGCTGACGGTGATCACACGGTCTCCCGACTGGAGACGGGCGAGCCGCGGGTCGGTGTAGTCCAGGAGCTGCTTGCCCCGGACGACGGCCACGATCAGGTCCCCGCAGGAGCGCGGGTCCTCTCCCACCTCCGCCGTGGAGACCGGGCGCTCGATGAGGTCCAGGCCGCTGCCGAGGGTCATCAGGTTCTCCAGCGTCTGGGCCACGGTCGGGCTGACCAGCGACACGCCGAGCAGCCGTCCGGCGGAGCTGGAGCTGGTGACGACGGTGTCCGCGCCGCTCTGTTTGAGCAGAGGCACGTTCTCGTCCTCGCGGGCGGCGACGACGATCGTGGCGCGCCGGTTCAGCTGGCGCGCGGTCAGGGTGACGAGGGCCGCGGTGTCGTCGCGCTGGGGGGCCACGATCACCCGGGAGGCGTTCTGGACCTCGGCCTTCACCAGGGTCTCCGAGCGGGTGGCGTCCCCCGTCACCGACACCAGTCCGTCGTCGCCGGCCGCGAGCGCGGACTTGCGCTGTGCGTCCACGATCACGATCTGGTCCTTGGAGATGCCGTTCCCGACCAGCGTCTGCACCGCGTGCCGGCCCTTGGTGCCGTAGCCGACGACCACGATGTGACCGCTGGTGCGGACCCGCCAGCGGTGGATGCGGACCTGCTGCCGGGTGCGTTCGGTGAGCACTTCGAGGGTGGTGCCGACCAGGATGATCAGGAACAGGACGCGCAGCGGGGTGATGACGAGGATGTTGATGAGCCGGGCCGTGTCGCTGACCGGCGTGATGTCGCCGTAGCCGGTGGTGGAGAGCGTGACGGTGGCGTAGTAGGCGGCGTCCAGGAGGCTCACGGAGCCGTCCGAGTTGTCGTTGTAGCCGTCGTGGTCGGCGTAGACGATCAGTGTGGTGATCGCGAGCACCAGCAGAGCGACGCTGAGGCGGCGCAGCACCTGCAACAGCGGGGGCGCACCGATCCGTACGGGCATCGTGATGGAGCGGCCCGCCTCGGCGTCCTCCCGGGCCTCGGTGCGTGAGCGGTACCAGAGGGACCTGAAGAGGGACAGCCTGACCGGACGTGCCGGCGGTCGTTCGTGGTCCTTCAACCCGTGCCCCCTGTGATGGTGATCCGAACGGTGGGCACCATGGTTCCCGGCGGGCCCGTGCCCGTCATGCTGCAACACGTGTCCATGAGCCCGCAGATGTCCATGATCCCGGAGGTCCCCTTGCGCGACCACACTGTCGTCGTCGGCTTCGGAACGAAGGGGCGGTCCGCGATCCGGACGGCCTGTACCTCCGGGCTGCGCAAGGAACAGGTCGTGGTGATCGACCCGAGCGCGAAGGTGATCGACGCGGCCCGGAGCGAGGGCTACGAGGGCGTCGTCGGCGATGCCACGCGCAGCGACGTGCTGCGGCGGGCGGAGGTGCAACGGGCGGGGCGGATCGTCATCGCGACCCAGCGCGACGACACGGCGGTGCTGGTGGTGCTGACGGCCCGGCAGCTCAATCCCGGGGCGAAGATCGTGGCGGCGGTCCGCGAGGAGGAGAACGCGCCGCTGCTCCGGCAGTCCGGCGCCGACGAGGTCATCACCAGTGCCGGCGCGGCCGGCCGGCTCCTCGGTCTGTCCGTGCTCAGCCCGGCGGCGGGCAGCGTCATGGAGGACCTCATCCGGCAGGGCGACGGGCTCGACCTCGTGGAACGGCCCGTCACCAAGGCCGAGGTCGGCCGGGGGCCGCGGGAGACGGCCGACCTGGTGGTGAGCGTCGTCCGCGGCCACCGGGTGCTCGCCTACGACGATCCGGCGATCGGGGTGCTGGAGCCGACGGACCGGCTGGTCGCGATCGTGCGGATCGGCCCGGGCCCCGGGCGGGCCTCGCTCGGGACGCCGGGCATGCCGGGCGTCCCGCCGCTCCCGCCGGCCTGAGGCGAGCCCGCGTGCCGTGCTCGGCCATGGGCCCCAGTACCGCAGGGCCGCAGAGCCGCCGTACCGCGGGGCCGCCGTACCGCGGGGCCGCCGTACCGCAGGGCCGCAGAGCAGCGGGGCCACGGGCTTCGGCGCGGCGGGCTTCGGTGCGACGGGGTGCGCCGGCACCGAAGCCACAGCCGGCCCAACGGTGGCGCTACTTGCGGTTGTACAGCCGCATCGTCACCGGCCCGAAGACCAGCACGAACAGTCCTGCCCAGCCCAGCGTCCAGGCGATCTCGGCCCCCGGCCAGTCGCCCGCCATCAGGCCGCGCACCGCCGAGGCGAGATGGGTGACCGGGCTGTTGTTGACGAACGCCTGCAGCCATCCCGGCATGGTGTGCGGGTCGACGAACACGTTGGACAGGAAGGTGAGCGGGAAGATCACCATCATGCTGACGCCCATCACCGACTTCTCGGTGCGCAGCAGCAGTCCGAACATCGTCCAGATCCACGAGAACGCGAACGAGAAGACGATCAGCAGGGCGATGCCGGCGACGACTCCCGCGACCCCGCCGTCCGGCCGGTAGCCGAGCACGAGGCCCACGGTCAGCATGACCACGGACGCGATCGCGTAGCGCAGGGCGTCGCCGAGCAGATAGCCGACCATCGTCGACGGCCGCCAGATCGGCAGCGACCGGAAGCGGTCGAAGACGCCCTTCTCGATGTCGGTGTTCACCGAGACGCCCGTGTACATGGTGATCATCACGACCGACATCACCAGGATGCCCGGCAGCAGGAACTGGATGTACTTCTCCGGGGAGCCGGCCAGGGCGCCCCCGAAGAGGTACGTGTACATCAGCACCATCATGATCGGGAAGGCGGTCACGTCGAAGAGCTGCTCCGGGACGTGCTTGATCTTGAGGATCGCCCGCCAGCCGAAGGTCAGGGAGGCGGACAGCGCGCTCGGCCGCGGCGGACGCTCCTTCAAGACGAGGAGGGCGGCCAGCGACTCGGCGCTGACGGGCGCGAGGTCCTGGACGTCCGTGGTGGTCGTGGTGCTCATGCCGCCTCCTCGCCTTCCCGGGCCGCCCGGCTGCCCGTGTCGGCCTGTGTGTCGTGTCCGGTGAGGGCGAGGAACACCTCGTCCAGGCTGGGCTGGCCCAGGGAGAAGTTGTCGACGGTGACGCCGGCCCGGGCGAGTTCGCCGAGGGCCCGGGCGGCCTGCTCGGCGGCACCGTCCTGCGCGGCGGCGTTCAGCCGGGCGGTCAGCGCCACGGGGTCCGGCTCGGGCTGGACGTCTGCGTCGAGGGTCAGCCGCAGCACCTGCTCGGCCGTCGTCCGCTGGCCGGCGTCGCGCAGCCGCAGATGGACGGACCCGGCGCCGACGGACGCCTTCAGTTCGCCCTTCGTCCCCTCGGCGATGACCCGGCCCCGGTCGATGACGGCGATCCGGGACGCCAGCTGGTCGGCCTCGTCGAGATACTGGGTGGTCAGCAGCACGGTGGTGCCCTGGGCGACCACCGCCCGCACGATGTCCCAGACCTGGTTGCGGCTGCGCGGGTCGAGCCCCGTGGTCGGCTCGTCGAGGAAGAGCAGGTCGGGCGTGCTGAGGATGGAGGCGGCGATGTCGATGCGGCGCCGCATGCCGCCCGAGTAGTGCTTGACCTGTTTCGCGGCGGCTTCCGCGAGCCCGAACGCGGCCAGGAGCTGGCCGGACCGTTCCCGCGCCGCCTTCTTGCCGTGGCCGAGGAGCCGCCCCAGGAGCACCAGGTTCTCGGTGCCGGTGAGGTCCTCGTCGACGGAGGCGTACTGGCCGGTGAGGCTGACCCGGCCGCGTACCTCGTCTGCCTCCCTGACGACGTCGTGGCCGAAGATCCGGGCCTCACCGCCGTCGGGCCGCAGCAGGGTGGCGAGCATCTTGACGGTGGTGGTCTTGCCGGCGCCGTTCGGGCCGAGGAGGCCGTAGACCGTGCCGGTGGGCACGGTGAGGTCGACGCCGTCCACCGCCCTGGTGCCGCCGAACGTCTTCACCAGGCCCGCGGTCTCGATCGCCGGACCGGCGGTGTGATCGCTCATGGGGTTCCTTCCGCGTACTCGGCTACGCATGGGAAGACCTTTACCTTCGCCGGAACTCATCGGTGATCGCACGTGGGTTTTCGCCGGAGGCCCACCCGTCGCCGGCTGCGGATCATGACCGGAGGGGGCCGGACCGTGGTCGGAGGGGGCCGGACCATGATCGAAGGCGGCGGACGGGGGAGGAGTAGCGTCGCCCCCATGTATGCGATCACGATTCCCGAACCCGGTGGTCCAGAGGCGCTGGTCTGGGACGAGGTCCCCGATCCCGTACCCGGCGAGGGCGAGGTCCTGGTCGAGGTGGTGGCCGGCGCCGTCAACCGCGCCGACATCCTGCAGCGGCAGGGCTTCTACGACCCGCCGCCCGGGGCCTCCCGCCACCCGGGCCTGGAGTGCTCCGGCCGGATCGCCGCGCTCGGCCCGGGGGTGTCCGGCTGGAACGTCGGCGACGAGGTGTGCGCGCTGCTCGCGGGCGGCGGATACGCACAGCGGGTCGCCGTGCCGGCCGGCCAGCTGCTGCCCGTGCCGCAGGGCGTCGGCCTGCGGCAGGCCGCCGCGCTCCCCGAGGTCACCAGCACCGTCTGGTCGAACGTCTTCATGATCGCCCACCTCCGGCCGGGCGAGACGCTGCTGGTGCACGGCGGGTCCAGTGGCATCGGCACGATGGCGATCCAGCTGGCCAAGGCCTTCGGCGCGAAGGTCGCCGTCACCGCGGGCACCGCCGAGAAGCTGGACCGGTGCGCCGGGCTGGGCGCCGACATCCTGATCAACTACCGCGAGCAGGACTTCGTCGCGGAGCTGAAGAAGGCCACCGACGGCGCGGGCGCCGATGTCATTCTCGACAACATGGGCGCGAAGTACCTCGACCGCAACGTGCAGGCCCTCGCCGTCAACGGCAGGCTCGCGATCATCGGCATGCAGGGCGGCGTCAAGGCGGAGCTGAACATCGGCATGCTCCTCGGGAAGCGGGCCGCCGTCAGCGCGACGTCGCTGCGGGCCCGGCCGCGGGGAGAGAAGGCCGCCATCGTGGCGGCCGTGCGCGAGCACGTGTGGCCGCTGCTCGCGGCCGGCCATGTGCGCCCCGTCGTCGACTGCGAACTGCCGATGAGTGAGGCCGCCGCCGCCCACCGCGTGGTCGAGGAGAGCGGCCATGTCGGCAAGGTTCTGCTGATCGCCCCCTGAGGGCGGCCCGCAGCCCGTGCGGCCGCGGCTGTCCGCGCCGCAGGGCCGCGGCTATCCGCGCCGCAGGCGCAGGGCCGCGAGAGCGAGGGCGATGCCGAGGCCGATGAGGACGAGGCCGCTGCCGAGCGGCAGGATCTGCAGCACGGGACCGTCGGCCCGCTCCCCCTGGGCGGCCGCCTGCCGTACGTCGTCCCGCGGCGCGGCCGGTGTCGCGGGAACGGCGGCTTCCGGCGACGCGGACGCGGCGTCGTCGCCGGTGTCGCCGTCCCCGGCCTCCACGTCGCCGGCGCTCGCCTCGTCCGGGTCGTCGGGCAGCGCGCCCACACCGGAGGCGTCGTCCGCCTCCTCGGCCGCCCGCCCGGGGCGCTGCCGGCCTTCGCCCGCCCGGCTGCCCGCCCGGTCCGGTTCACGGGAGGAGGCGGACTGGGACGGGGAAGCGGCTTGCGGCGCGACGGCGTGCGCCGGGGCGGCCGCGTACGACGCACCGCCGCCCGGCAGCAGCAGGCACACACCCGCCAGGGCCAACGCCCCCGTCGCCGCCGGGGTCCGCATCGGCGTGGCCGAGCGCCGCGTCCGCTTCCGTACGCGCACCGTCGCGCGCCCTCGATCGCCGGTACGCGTCGCGCCCGACGTCCGCTGCCATGGAGTCACGTCCGTGACCCCCTCCCAGTACCCGGCCGCCCTGAGGAGACCTAGTCGCCAAGAAAGGACGCGACAAGCCTCACATTCGTGAAATCGCGCCGCATTCCGGAATCCGCCGAACGGGAACTCCGGGCGTCTGTCGCGGGGGCGGCACGATGACGGGGCGGAGCGTGCGCGAGAATGGCGGCATGGAGATGTCGAGGAACGAAAGGTCGCCGGAGAACGCCCAGAAGATCCTGGTCGTCGGCCAGGACGGCATGGCGCTGGGCGGCATCGACGCCGACGAGGACTCCCGTGAGATCCCGGTGACGGAGCAGGTCGAGCAGCCCGCGAAGGTGATGCGCATCGGCAGCATGATCAAGCAACTGCTCGAGGAGGTGCGCGCGGCTCCTCTGGACGAGGCGAGCCGGGTCCGGCTGAAGGAGATCCACTCGAGCTCGGTGAAGGAGCTGGAGGACGGCCTGGCGCCGGAACTGGTCGAGGAACTGGAGCGGCTCTCCCTGCCGTTCAACGAGGAGTCGACCCCGAGCGACGCGGAGCTGCGCATCGCGCAGGCCCAGTTGGTCGGCTGGCTCGAGGGCCTCTTCCACGGCATTCAGACCACCCTCTTCGCGCAGCAGATGGCCGCCCGCGCCCAGCTGGAGCAGATGCGCCGCGCCCTGCCGCCGGGCGTCGGCCACGAGGGCGGCGACGACCCGCGCGCGGGCGGCCGCACCGGCGGACCGTACCTGTAGAACCCGACCACCCGAACCGACGGCACGAGAAGAGGGGCCCGGCGTCCTGGACGCCGGGCCCCTCTTCTCGTGCTCCTGCCTCGACCGGTGCGTCAGGACGCCGGGTTGCCGGTGGACACCTTCAGCTCGATCTCGGGCATGTCCTTCGGGTCGACGTCCGTGCCGGCGGAGGGGAACTGGTCCATGATCGCCCCGTCGCCGTACGTGTTCTCGTCCATTTTCGTGATCTTGATGTTCCAGCCTGCGGCCTGGAAGCACTCCTTGACCGAGCCGATGTACTTGAACTTGAAGTCCGGGACCTGGATCTTGTCGGGGTCGTTGTACGACTCCCGGGGCTCGGAGCACTCCGTCGCATCGATCGTCTTGCTGGGGTCAGGCGCGCGGTAGCCCGCAGCCTTGGTCGCCGAGGGCGAGGCGCTGGTCCCGCCGCCCTTGGCGTCGTCGCCGTCCCCGTTCGTGGCGAGGCTGCCGATGAGGCCGCCGACGGCCACCACGGCCACCACCGCCGAGCAGATGAACACGGCCTTGCTCCGCCGGCGGCTGCCGCCCGGGGCCACCGTTGCCGAGGCCTGCGGGCTCAGGTGGTACCCGGGCGGGGTGGGCGGCTGCTGGTGGTTGTACGCCGGCGCCGGCGTCTGATAGCCGCCCTGCTGCGGGTAGCCGTAGGAGGGGGACGGCGTCGTGCCGTACGGGTTCGGGTTCGGCGCGGGCTGGTAGGGCGTCTGGACGTTTCCCTGCGGTGCCGGGGTGCCCTGGCCGACCGGCGGGAACACCGCGGAGCCGACGCCCGCGCCGCTCGCCGTGTGCGCGCCCGGCACGATGCTCGGCGGGGCCGGCTGGAAGGACGCGGCGACGCGCAGGCACTCGTCGCGCATGGCGACCGCGGTCGGAAAACGCTCGTTCGGGTTCTTCTTCAGCGCGCGGGCGACGAGCGCGTCGACGGCCGGCGGCAGCGCCCGATTGATCGACGAGGGAGCCACCGGCTCCTCCTGCACGTGCGCGTACGCGATCGCAAGCGGCGAATCCGCCTCGAACGGCAGCCGGCCGGTGACCAGCTGGAACAGCATGATGCCGACCGAGTAGAGGTCGGACCGGGCGTCCACGCCGCGGCCCAGGGCCTGTTCGGGCGAGAGGTACTGCGGGGTGCCGACCACCATGCCGGTCTGCGTCATCGAGGTGACGCCGGACTGCATCGCGCGCGCGATGCCGAAGTCCATCACCTTGACCACGCCGCGCTTGGTCATCATCACGTTGCCGGGCTTGATGTCGCGGTGGACCAGCCCCATCTCGTGGCTGATCTCCAGTGCCGCCAGCACGTCGGCGGTGATCTTCAGCGCCTTGTCGGCGGGCATCGCGCCCTGCTGCCGCACGTCCTCGTCGAGCACCGAGCCGAGTGGGCGCCCCTCGACGTACTCCATGACGATGTACGGGGTCGTCAGCCCCTCGACCTCGTCCTCGCCGGTGTCGAAGACGGAGACGATGTTGGTGTGCGTGAGCTTGGCCACGGCCTGGGCCTCGCGGCGGAACCGCTCGCGGAAGGCCTGCTCGCGGCCCAGCTCGGTGTGCAGGGTCTTGACCGCGACCTGCCGGTCGAGCACGGCGTCGTAGGCGAGGTGCACCGAGGCCATGCCGCCCTCGCCGAGCAGGTCGCGCAGCTGATAGCGGCCGGCGGCGAGCGCCCGCCCCGCGTACCGGCCTTGCCCGCCGTCGTGGCTCATCTTCTGCGTCCCCCGTAGGCCTTCGGCACCCGTTGACTGCCGTTGATCCAAAGTGCTATTCCCGGCCAAGTCTGCCGCAGGGCACCGACACGTCAAGTTCGGTGCCCGTTCCGTGACCCTACGAGAAAGAAGCGTCGCGGAAGCGTTACAGCAGTCGTACGGCAGGTACACAGGATTTGCACGCCGGCACGGGGTGGGGGTTGCATGACGCGTCCGTCCCGGACCCGATCCCGGGCCCGTCCGGCGCGTCATCATGGCGATCGTCCCGGACCGGAGGATTGCGCGGAGGCTGTAGCGTGGCCGACGGAGACCGTGACAACACCGCGCGCACCGCGGGCAGAAACGACGGCGAGGACTGATGGCACAGCAGCGCGCTCAGGGCCCGTCCGACCCCGAGGCGACTGGCGGCGGTATGTCAGATGCGCCGGAGAACTGGGGCAACGGAGGGCTCGTCGGAGACGGCCGGTACCGGCTGACCCGCAGACTCGGCCGGGGCGGCATGGCCGAGGTGTTCGCAGCCGAGGACGTGCGTCTCGGACGCACCGTCGCGGTCAAGCTGCTGCGCGCCGATCTGGCCGAGGACCCGGTGTCCAAGGCCCGCTTCACGCGTGAGGCCCAGTCGGTGGCCGGTCTCAACCACCACTCGATCGTCGCCGTGTACGACTCCGGCGAGGACTTCGTGGGCGGCCAGAGCGTGCCGTACATCGTGATGGAGATCGTCGAGGGACGCACCATCCGCGACCTCCTCCTCAACGCCGAGGCGCCCGGGCCCGAGCAGGCCCTGATCATCACCTCCGGCGTGCTCGAGGCGCTCGCCTACTCGCACCAGCACGGCATCGTGCACCGCGACATCAAGCCGGCGAACGTGATCATCACGCACAACGGCGCGGTCAAGGTGATGGACTTCGGCATCGCGCGCGCCCTGCACGGCGCGTCCACGACGATGACGCAGACCGGCATGGTCATGGGCACGCCGCAGTACCTCTCCCCGGAGCAGGCTCTCGGCAAGGCCGTCGACCACCGCTCGGACCTGTACGCGACGGGCTGTCTGCTCTACGAACTGCTCGCGCTGCGTCCCCCCTTCACCGGTGAGACGCCGCTGTCGGTGGTCTACCAGCACGTCCAGGACATCCCGGTGCCGCCGTCGCACACCTCGGGGGGCGAGTGCCCGCCGGAACTCGACGGGCTCGTCATGCGCTCGCTGGCGAAGGACCCCGACGACCGTTTCCAGACGGCGGAGGAGATGCGCGGCCTCGTCCAGTACGGGCTGCAGATGCTGTACGACCAGGGCGGGCACACCGGCACCTGGAACACCGGACCCGTGGGCGTCGCCGACGGCCGTGGCGCGTCCTCCGGCGGCTTCGCGAGCACCACCGTGCTGCCGCACGGCGCGGACGGCTCCCACACCTCGCAGATCCCGCAGCCGATCCTGCCCACCGGCTACGGCGGCGGTGACGACGGCGGTTTCGAGGGCCACGGCAACAGGGGCAGCGGCCGCGGCAAGCTGTGGATCCTCGCCGTCTTCGCGGTGATCGCCATCGCCGCGGGTGTCGCGCTCGCGCTGAACAACAAGGGGGACGGCACCGGCGGCGGCGGGAGCAGCACGTCGCCGTCCGTCTCGGCGACCGCTTCGGACGACTCCCCGAGCGCGGAGCCGAGCGACGAGGAGACCGACACGTCCACGGGCGACAGCACGGACGACGGCACGGGATCCAACGACAACCACAACTACTCGCCGTCGTACAAGCCGTCGCGCACCGCGTCCTCCTCGCCGTCCCCGTCGGTCAGCGACGAACCGACCGACGACGAGACGGACACCCAGCCGTCGGACAAGCCGTCCGATCCGCAGACCGATCCGAGTCCCCCGGCCTCGCCGGACCCGACGGGCGGCGCGGACCAGGGCACCACCACCCTCGGCGGCGCAGGCCTCGGCAACTGAACGACCCGGGACGGCCGGCGGTGGCCCGTGGGCGGCGCCGGTGTCCCGGTCACCCGGTCCCTGGTCACCCGGTCCCCGGTCACCCGGTGAACGCGCCGCGGACCGCGTCGTACTCCCTTGTCCACCAGACGGCCAGCGCGGAGGCCGCCGGGAACTGCGGGTCCGCGCGGGTGTCCCCGCGCTCGTAGTGCCAGCGCAGCATCCAGAAGTCGTTGAGGCGCTCCCACCAGACGCGGTGCACGGCCGCCGCGAGTTCGCAGGGCGCGGCGCCGGTCGCGCGCCGGTACGCGCGTGCGTACGCCCTCGCCTTCGGCAGGTCGAGCGTGCCGTCGGGCCGGACGAAGAAGATCGCGGCGGCGCGGACGGCCTCCTCCGCGCGGGGCTGCACGCCGAGCCGGTCCCAGTCGACGATGGCGGCGGGGGCGTCCCCGCGGTAGAGCAGGTTGAAGGGGTGGAAGTCCCCGTGCACCCAGCCGACCGGCCCGGTGTGCGGAGGTCGCCGGTCCGCGTGCCGTTCCAGCAGCGTGCGGCGCTCCAGGAGGCGGTGGCGGGCGAGCTCGTCGAAGGCGTCGGCGGGGCGACGGCGGTGCACGCGCGTGAGGAGGTCGTCGATGAGGACGAAGGTGTCGGCGGGGTCCGCGCTCGGCTGGGCGGACACCTGGGGGCCGCGCGCCGGAGCGCGCTGCGCGCAGGGAGTGCGATCCGGCGCGCGCGCCGTGCGCATCACGTGCTCCAGGCTGGCGTGCACCACCCCCAGCAGCGCCCCCAGCCGGCTGCACTGGCCTGCGGTGAGCTGGGCGCCGTGGCGGTGCCGGCCCTCGACCCAGGGGTGCAGGGCGTAGACGCGGCCGCCGACGACGGAGACCGTGCGCCCGTCGTGGGCGGGCAGCGGGGGAGCGACCGGGACGCCGAGGGCGGCCAGCCGCTCGGTGACCCGGTGCTGGCGGGCGACGCAGACGGGGTCGGCGGTGTCGGGGTCGAAATGGTGCTTGAGGAAGTAGCGGCCGCGGGTGGTGCGCAGCCGGTATCCGCGGTTGAGCAGGCCTTCGTCAACGGGTTCGCAGGCCAGCGCGGCACCGCAGGCGTACCGGCGGAGCAGAGCGCTCAAAAGGGGCGCATGGGGCATGGGCGGTGGTACACAGGAGCGCGGCACGCGCCCGATGCTAGGGCACGGAGCGAGGCTGTGAACTGGGCGTTGTCACAGACAGTCACGAGCTGTCACCCGAGGTCAACACGTGTCACAGGCGGTCGCCGGTGATCGCGGCGGGGTGCCCGCAGGTGGCGTCCAACGGTGTTCGAAGGCGCCCGGAGGCGCGCGGCGGAGCCCGTTACCCCACCCGGTCTCACATACTGACTCTTCCCGTGGCCTGGGTGGCCGGGTTAACGTGCCGTTGCTCCGGCCTCCTGCAAGGCTGTGACCAGGGTCCTTCCCGACTTTGCCGATTTACTTGGAAATCCAAGCAAAAACGCAGGTCAGGAGGGGTTTCACAAGTATGTGGAGCACTGGGTAACGTGATGACTGCAGGGCGCTCGCCGGGGCACCTGTCACGCCTGTTCCGGCCGAGCGGCACCCACCCCGTGCACGGGTGTCGGAAACAGGTGAGCCGCTCCCCCAGGCTCCCAAAGAGCCGGGGGACCCCCAGCCACCCGGCAACCCCGGGGGCCGGAACGACGGAGGAGCACACGTGACCGTGGAGAGCACTGCCGCGCGCAAGCCGCGACGCAGCGCCGGAAGCAAGGCCGGCGGCACCGGCACCGGGCGCACCACCCGCGCCGGCGCCGGGAAGAGCGCCGAGCCCGAGCTCGTGCAGCTGCTGACGCCGGAGGGCAAGCGGGTCAAGAACGCGAAGAACGCCGAGTTCAACCAGTACGTCGCCGGCGTCACCGCCGAAGACCTCCGCGGCCTGTACCGCGACATGGTGCTCACCCGTCGCTTCGACGCCGAGGCCACCTCCCTGCAGCGTCAGGGCGAACTCGGTCTGTGGGCCTCGCTGCTCGGCCAGGAGGCCGCCCAGATCGGCTCGGGCCGGGCCCTGCGCGACGACGACTACGTCTTCCCCACCTACCGCGAGCACGGCGTCGCATGGTGCCGGGGCGTCGACCCGACCAACCTGCTCGGCATGTTCCGTGGCGTCAACAACGGCGGCTGGGACCCCAACGGCAACAACTTCCACCTCTACACGATCGTCATCGGCTCCCAGACGCTGCACGCGACCGGGTACGCGATGGGCGTCGCCATGGACGGCGCGGACAGCGCGGTGATCGCCTACTTCGGCGACGGCGCCTCCAGCCAGGGCGACGTGGCGGAGTCCTTCACCTTCTCCGCCGTCTACAACGCTCCGGTCGTGTTCTTCTGCCAGAACAACCAGTGGGCGATCTCCGAGCCCACCGAGAAGCAGACCCGCGTCCCGCTCTACCAGCGCGCACAGGGCTACGGCTTCCCGGGCGTCCGCGTCGACGGCAACGACGTCCTCGCCTGCCTCGCGGTCACCCGGTGGGCGCTGGAGCGCGCCCGCAACGGCGAGGGCCCCACCCTCGTCGAGGCGTACACGTACCGCATGGGCGCGCACACCACCTCCGACGACCCCACCAAGTACCGGGCCGACGAGGAGCGCGAGTCCTGGGAGGCGAAGGACCCGATCCTGCGCCTGCGCCGCCACCTCGAGGCGTCAAACCACACGGACGAGGGATTCTTCGCGGAACTCGAGGCCGAGAGCGAGGCGTTGGGAAGGCGAGTGCGCGAAGCGGTCCGCGCCATGCCGGACCCGGACCACTTCGCCATCTTCGAGAACGTGTACGCGGACGGACATGCGCTCGTCGACGAGGAGCGCGCGCAGTTCGCCGCGTACCAGGAGTCGTTCGCGACGGAGTCCGACAGCGGCTTCGCCGCGGGTACGGGGGGAAACTGACATGGCGGACAGCGTGAGCACCAAGAACCTGGCCCTGGCCAAGGCGATCAACGAGTCGCTGCGCCGCGCCCTCGAGACGGACCCCAAGGTCCTCGTCATGGGCGAGGACGTCGGCAAGCTCGGCGGCGTCTTCCGCGTCACGGACGGCCTGCAGAAGGACTTCGGCGAGAGCCGCGTCATCGACACCCCGCTCGCCGAGTCGGGCATCGTCGGCACCGCGATCGGCATGGCCCTGCGCGGCTACCGCCCGGTCGTGGAGATCCAGTTCGACGGCTTCGTCTTCCCGGCCTACGACCAGATCGTCACCCAGCTCGCGAAGATGCACGCGCGCTCGCTGGGCAAGGTCAAGATGCCGGTCGTCGTCCGCATCCCCTACGGCGGCGGCATCGGCGCGGTCGAGCACCACTCGGAGTCCCCCGAGGCGCTCTTCGCGCACGTGTCGGGCCTGAAGATCGTCTCCCCGTCCAACGCCTCCGACGCGTACTGGATGATGCAGCAGGCCATCCAGAGCGACGACCCGGTGATCTTCTTCGAGCCGAAGCGGCGCTACTGGGACAAGGGCGAGGTCAACACCGAGGCGATCCCGGGACCGCTGCACAAGGCCCAGGTCGTCCGCGAGGGCACGGACCTGACGCTGGTCGCCTACGGCCCGATGGTGAAGCTCTGCCAGGAGGTCGCCGCCGCGGCCGCCGAGGAGGGCAAGAACCTGGAGGTCCTGGACCTGCGCTCGGTCTCCCCGCTGGACTTCGACTCGATCCAGACGTCGGTGGAGAAGACCCGCCGCCTGGTCGTGGTCCACGAGGCGCCGGTGTTCTTCGGATCGGGCGCGGAGATCGCCGCCCGGATCACGGAGCGCTGCTTCTACCACCTGGAGGCGCCGGTCCTGCGGGTCGGCGGCTATCACGCCCCGTACCCGCCGGCGCGCCTGGAGGAGGAGTACCTGCCTGGCCTGGACCGGGTGCTCGACGCCGTCGACCGTGCCCTGGCGTACTGAGGAGAGGGTCGTGACGACGATGACGGAAGCGTCCGTACGCGAGTTCAAGATGCCCGACGTGGGCGAGGGGCTCACCGAGGCCGAGATCCTCAAGTGGTACGTCCAGCCCGGCGACACGGTGACGGACGGGCAGGTGGTGTGCGAGGTCGAGACGGCCAAGGCCGCCGTGGAACTGCCCATCCCCTACGACGGGGTGGTGCGCGAGCTGCGCTTCCCCGAGGGCGCCACGGTCGACGTGGGCATGTCGATCATCGCGGTCGACGTGGCGGGCGGGGCCGGCGGCGCCGGAGCGCTCGCCGCCCCGGCCGCCCCCCCGGTCGCCGAGGTGCCCGCGCAGGCCGCCGTGCAGACGCCGGCCGCCCCGGAGAAGCAGCCCGCGGCGCAGCCGGCGTCGAAGCCGGTCGGCTCGGGCCGTCAGCCGGTGCTGGTCGGGTACGGCGTGGCCGCGTCCTCCACCAAGCGCCGTCCGCGCAAGGGCCCGGAGATCACGGTCGCACGGGTCCCGGACACGCTCCAGGCCGAGCTCAACGGCCACGGCACGGCGCCCGCCCTGAAGGAGCGGCCGCTGGCCAAGCCGCCGGTCCGCAAGCTCGCCAAGGATCTGGGCGTCGACCTCGCCACGGTGGTCCCGTCCGGCCCGGGCGGCGTCATCACCCGCGAGGACGTCCACGCGGCGGCAGCCCCGACGGCTCCCGCGGCCCCGGCCGCACCGGCGGCCGAGCCCGCGTCGCCGCAGACGCAGGCTCCGGTCACCGCCACCGCGCCGACGACGGCGGCTCCCGCGCCCTCGTACGACACGGCTCGCGAGACCCGGGTCCCGGTCAAGGGCGTCCGCAAGGCGACGGCGGCGGCGATGGTCGGCTCGGCCTTCACCGCGCCGCACGTCACGGAGTTCGTGACGATCGACGTGACGCGCACGCTGAAGCTCGTGGAGGAGCTCAAGCAGGACAAGGACCTTGAGGGTCTCAGGGTCAACCCGCTCCTCCTCATCGCCAAGGCTCTGCTGGTCGCCATCAGGCGCAACCCGGAGATCAACGCCTCGTGGGACGAGGCGGCGCAGGAGATCGTGGTCAAGCACTACGTCAACCTGGGCATCGCGGCCGCCACGCCGCGGGGGCTGCTGGTCCCCAACATCAAGGACGCCCACGCCAAGACCCTGCCGGAGCTGGCGGAGTCGCTGGGCGACCTGGTGTCGACGGCGCGGGAGGGGAAGACCTCCCCCGCCGCCATGCAGGGCGGCACGGTGACCATCACCAACGTCGGCGTCTTCGGCATCGACACCGGCACGCCGATCCTGAACCCCGGCGAGTCCGCGATCCTCGCGGTCGGCGCGATCAAGCTCCAGCCGTGGGTCCACAAGGGCAAGGTGAAGCCCCGCCAGGTCACGACGCTGGCGCTCAGCTTCGACCACCGCCTGGTCGACGGCGAGCTGGGCTCCAAGGTGCTGGCCGACCTGGCGGCGATCCTGGAGCAGCCGAAGAGACTGATCACCTGGGGCTGAGCGGCAGGGCCTCTGCGCGGGGAGCCGCGCCCCGGACATCCGGGG